>CAKVMF010000131.1 GCA_934771675.1 uncultured Clostridia bacterium | reverse complement strand
CAAAGAACAGCACTTCAACAACAGCATTTATGGCCGTATTTAAAATCATTTTTATGATAGGGATACTTGTTGCAACACCAGCAGAAATATCATTTGTTATAATCCTTATGATTTGAAAAGGCTGACCTCCAACAGAAAATGGTGTGATGTTGTCATAATACTTTCCAACAATTGCAACATCATATGAAAGCCACCATTTTGTTTTTCCAGTAAAGTCCTTAATCAAAACTTTATACATAAGGGTTTGAGCAAGCATGTAAACAAGATAGATAGCAACTCCCCCAGCAAGCCACCAGAGTTTTGCACCCTGCTTGTCAATGATATCTGAAAATCTTGTGTCACCAACATCATTAATCAAACCTTTGACAATAAAAAACATCAAAACCAAGTTCAAAAGCAACAAGCAAAGATTGATTATTGTGCTCTTTTTACGTTTTTTTGGGCTTTGAGCTTCCATTGCCTGTTTGATTTTTTCGTCGACAATTTCTTGCGATAAACCCAAACCATCTTCAGTTGGTTTTGACATAACTTCCGCTTCAAGTTCTTGATAATCCGCTGTCAATTTTTCAATTGATTTTTCATTTTTATTTTGTTCACAATTTTGAGCAGTATCATTTTTAGGCATAGTTTCCGCTAACTCTTCAGAAGATCCATTAGAAAGAATTTTTTGAGTGGGGGTTAAATCATCTTTCTTTTGCACGCTTTCAAAACTTTCAACATTTTCGTTAGTTTTGTCACACAAAAGTTCAGCATCATTTGATGCTGCAACTGTGATATTTTTCTCCTTTTTCTTCCTAGCCATCATTGCTATTATAATACCAACTTGAAATTTTGACAACAAAAAAAAGAAAAAAGCCAAAATTGACTTTTTTCTTCATTTTTATTTAATTTTACTTGAAAGTTCTGAATATGACATTTTATTGATATATTCAATTTTGTTATTTTCATAGTATTCATTAAGCCATTTATATTCTTGAGCCAAGAAATATGAACCGTTTGAACCAGTGTATTCAGTATAAAGTTTATCAAAGAAATAATCATAAACTGTTTCATTTGACGATGTGCAAACATATGTAGTTTTCATTTTTGCAATGATTCTTGAAACATATTCTTCATTATTTTCATCAATGTTTGTTAAAAGCCCGTTCATATCAATGAGTGAGTAACCATCAGTTGAACTTGCCTTGTAAACATTTTCAACTTTCAAAAGATGATAACCATAATCAGTTGTTACACTTGAAACAAGTTTATCAACATCGCCGCTAGCAATAAAACTTTGAATTTCAGCATCTGTATATTTGCTAACAAGTTCTCTTGCTCCTTTTGCAAACTCTGGAACCCATGAACTATTTTGATCTTTGTAGTTAGAAACAACATAGCCAAGTTTGTTTGTAAGTTCGTTTGCAAGCGAGTCACCTGAATAAATCCATTCAAGTTCAAGGAACAAATATGATGCCAATTTTTCTTTTACATTTTCAATAGTTTTGCCATTTTTTTGCATCGCTTCAACAGTTTCAAAAATATATGATTCCATATCAGCATTGTTGGTTTTTATTTGGCTTTGTTCATTTATATCTTCTGCAACAAGTGCATTGAAGTAATGTTCAACAATATTTGCCCATTTTTGGTAATTTGTTTTGTAAGCCTCCAAAATTTGACCTTTTGCTGCCATGTATTTAACTTCAGATTCTTTGTATTCTTTGTTTGAAGAATCTCTATAGATATAAATATTTTTTCCGTCAACGGTTTCAAGAGTTCTTGTTAATTTTTTGTAACCATAATTTTCTGCTGGCTCATTTGCAAGCGTATCATCATAGTAATAGTAGTCGCCAATAATATCAATTGATTTTATACCACTTTTTTCATTTATTTCAGAAAGCATAGCTCCCGCAGCGTCATAAGATGCAGCAAGTTCTTCCCTCTTTTGTCTGTAAACTTTTGCAATCTCATTGTCAAGTTCATTTGAGCTGTAACCTGGGAGTGCCTTAACTGTATTTGTTTGCTCGTCATTAAATTTAACAAGGATTTGTTGAACTGTAAAGAAGTAGTTAACTCCTTTGTAGTGATAAAGCAAAACTGTTTTGTTGTCAGATGAAGTAATTGTTGAAATGTAATCTGTTTCAACTTGGTATGTTTGTTTGTCAGCAAAATATTGGTTGATGAATGCTTTTGCAATTGCCTTGTCACTCATCAAATCTGATGCAATCAATTCTTCATTTGTGATGTAATTTTGATAAAGTGTTGTAACTTGTGATTTGTAATAAGCATTGTAAACCCTAACGAGTTCATCTTCAAATAATTTTTCACCATCAATTGAACTATTTGTTGATTTTGATGCTGTTACAAGTGATTCAATATATCTCGCATATGCGTTACTTCTATTTTTCGTAGCATTTTCATAACCACTTTCAGACATTGGCTTTCTAACGTCTTCTTTACCGTCATCATCACCCTTTTCATAAACAAACTCAAACAAGTATTTTTTAAGTTCACTAACTTTGTTTTGTTTTATAAAATCTTCTGTTGCTTTTTTTGTTGTTTTATTTTTTCTGTCAGCATCTGGAGTGTCAGGTCTTGAAGATTTGTAAGCTTCAAAAACTTTGCTTTCATCATCGTCACTATCATCAGACTTAAGCCAAATTGGATAGTCCTTTTCTTCAACACCGGCAAGACTGTAGTTTGATTTTTCATATGAACTTACTTGGTTGTAAACATAATTAAACACACTTTTCCAAACAGTTTTTTCATCGTCAGTTGTGTAGAAAATATAGCCATTTGGATTTGTTTCTGCATCATAAAGTGCAGAATTTGCCTTTTGATTCAAAATTTCTCTAATAACTGTCCAAGTGTAAAAAGATTCTTCAATTGTGTCAGCATCATAGTAAGCAAAATAATTGCTATTATTTTGATAGTATGTGTAAAAAGAACTGATGATATCAGACTTTGTTAAAGCCACATCACCAACCTTCAAAACATTTTCCTTATATTCTTTTTCCGTGTTTGTTTTTACCATTGAACAACTAGTAAGCGAAAATACGCTGAAAACAAACATAAAAATTCCACATAGTAATGACAAAAACTTCTTTTTCATAAAATTCTCCAATCTAGTAATCATTTGAATTATATATTAAGTTTTTTAAAAAATCAACATTTTTTCAAATAAAAGCAAGCGAATAATGACAAAACAACATTATTTTGTTATATTTTCATCAATGTATTTTTTTGCAACAAGCAAAAACTGCTTCAATTGCTCAAAATTATCTTTGCAAAGCGGAAGTTTTGAAAACTTAATCATCGGTTCTTTTGAAAGGTCTAGCGAGCAGTTCATTCTAAACTTGTAGATTGACTCACCTATCACATGGCTAGATG
>CAKVMF010000130.1 GCA_934771675.1 uncultured Clostridia bacterium | reverse complement strand
TATGGTAACAATGCCTGATATCATCACTCTCAGTTCTGGATTTGATGCTCTCACCCACGCAATTGAAAGTTTGCTTTCAAAAAATGCAAATATGCTTTCAACAACTCTTGCAAAAGAAGCTATCAAAATAATTGTTAAAAATCTTCCACTTTCATATGACGAGCCTGAAAATATTGAAGCACGTGAACATATGGCTTACGCACAATATATCGCTGGTCTTGCTTACTCAAACTCGGGACTTGGAATTTGTCACTCAATGTCGCACGCAATTAGCGGAAAATTTAAAATTCAACATGGTGTTTCACTTTCAATGCTTCTTCCAGCTGTTTTGAAATACAATATGTATTCCCCTGCTGCTGAAAGATATAAGTATATCGCTGAAGCATTTGGAATTGATATGACTGGCATGAGCAATGAAGAAATTTGCCGTGAAGTTATTCGTGAAATTGATAAATTTAGAAGTGATTTCAATATTCCAAAAAAATTGTCAGACTATGGCATTCATGAAGAAGACCTTGATATTTTGGCAGTTCGTGCATTTGAAGACGCCTGCACTGCAAGCAATCCAAGAGAAGCCACAATGACTGATATTTATATGCTTTTCAAAAAACTTCTGTAACAAAAAATCCATCAAAATGATTTGTCAAAATAAGCATTGATTTATCATAATGATGGATTTTTATTTTGCAATTTACTTTTAATTTTGAGTTTGTTGTGCTAAAATACAATTATGCTCTCGTAACTCAACTGGATAGAGTGCTTGGCTTCGAACCAAGAAGTTGCGGGTTCGAGTCCTGCCGGGAGCACCAAACAAACAAAAAAGAAAAGCCTTTCCGACTTTTCTTTTTTTAATGAAATATAAAAATGCCACTTTATGGCGTTTTTAATGCTTTTGCTAGCAAAATAATATTCTTTTATTTCACACCGTGGACGGCGTCGTAACTTTCATATATATTCATGCTTAGTTTGTTTGAATCTGGGAAGCCAAGTTCTTCCGCCTTGTTTCTCCAAGCATTAACCTGCTCAGGAATTTCTCTGTCTAAATCTTGAATTTTAAAGTTTTGAAGCACGTCCGCAAATATACTTTTTGCCTTTTCTTCATCTTTCTTTACGCCCAAACCATTTGAATAACACATGGCAAGTTGGAGTTTTGCATTGATATTTTCATCTTCGCATTTTTTGTAGTTATCAATGGCCTTTTTGTAATCTAAATCAAACCCTTTACCATAAAAATAACAACCGCCCAAAATGTAATGCGCATCACTTTTGAAGATTCTATTTCTCAAAAGTTTTTTTGCATAGAAAATTGCTTTTTCATAATCAACATCAATAACAATTCGGGAATAATTAATATCCATTGATGCGCGATTATAATTCAAGCCATAATAGTAATGCCTCATCAGAGCATGCATTGCATTTGAATTACCGTTATTTGCCGAAAAAATAATAAGTTCGGCGTATTTCTCATAATCTACCGCTGTGCCAAAGCCATAATGATAACAAACCGCCAAATAATATGCACATTCCTTTATTCCGATTCTATAACCTCTGCTTGCAACCTTAAACATTTTGTCGTGATAATAAGCGGTTTCATCCTCATCGCTAAGCCTAGCTGATGGCGTTCTGCAATAGTATGAGCATAGGTCTAAGTATGCTTCAACATAATTTTGATTCATCAACTCTTCGAGCTCAATCAAACCATCATTCTGCTCATTTTGAACATTTCTCGATAAAAGTTTTCCGGTAAATAAAACATATTTTGCATAAACATTGCCCATTTCTGCAGCTTTGTTGTACCATTCATACCCTTTTTCTTTTTCATCATTTCTGCAATATCTAACTGCCAAAACATACATTGCATTTGAATCGGTTTTTGCCAATTTTTGAAGCTCTGTATTTGAATATTTTTCGTAATCTTTTGAAACTTTTTCCATTTCGTTCCACAAACTTTTCTTCATAACTGTCCCCTATATGGCATTTATTATAAATTCTAAAAGCATAAATTGTCAAACGATAGTCAAATAGACCGCTCTTGTTTTCAGCATATAAACGTCTTTTGTTGACACAACCATAAAAAGAAACTATTCTTAAAGTGCAGGAGCCGTTATGAAAAACATAAATGATTGTTTGATTGATTTAAAAAAGTCTAAGTTTAGGGCAAGCTTTCACTTAAAGAAAAAGGAGTATGATTATTTTGCTCAAAAAGGCTATGACAAAATAAAGAGCCACGCCTTTGATTTTATCACAAAAAAACTTGCACCAGCCGAGCCTTTAAACGACGGAAAACAAACGCCAATGCATGGCCACCCTGTTTTTATCGCTCAGCATGCAACAGCAACCTGTTGCAGAGGATGTTTTGAAAAATGGTATCACGTTCCAAAACACCAACCACTAACATCCGCAGAAATCGACTTTGCCGTAAATCTCATTATGGCATGGATTGAGCAAGACATTGCAGAAAAAGAAAATTAATCTATTGTTTAAAAATCCAAAAATTTCAATCTTGATATTTAACGATTTTGTGGTATGTAATCAGTTTCGGATTTAATTTTTATAAAAAAACCGCCGAATGTTCGGTGGTTTTTTTGTTTATACTTCATTTAAAATTTCGTTTGGATTAGAAACTATCTTTGTTGCCCCTGAATTTATCAATTCATCATTATCTCTAAAACCCCAATCAACTGATATGCAGTCCATATTTGCATTTTTTGCTGTTGCAATATCAACCTCCGAATCTCCAATATAAACAGCATCATTTCGGTCAATATGTAATTGTTCAAGAACCATATTTACAGTGTCTGGTGCTGGTTTCTTTCTAATACTTGGATTTTCTCCCACAATAGCATCAAACATTCCCGCAAAATATTTATCACATAGCGACTTACAGGCAAAATCTGCTTTGTTTGAAACAACAGCAATCATGTGTCCGCGAGCCTTTAATGCACACAGCAAATCAATGATTCCATCATATGGCTCTGTGTTATCCGCACAATGTAATCTATAATAATCTTTAAATTCCAAAAAAGTTTTTTCAAACAACTCTGAAGAAGTCCCTTTTGGCACACCTCTCTCAACGAGTTTTTTGATTCCATCTCCAACAAAATGTAAAACTTCTTCATGTGTTCTTTTTGGAAGCCCCGAACTTGCAAGCGCATAATTTAAGCTCAACATCAAATCATCAAGTGTATTCAAAAGTGTTCCATCCAAATCAAAAATCACAAGTTTATATTTCATCCGCAACTCTCTCCTTATTTACCTAAAACACACCAATATTATAACATAAAAACATCTAAAAGATATAACAATGTTGCATAAATTTTTAAACTCACTTTTTCTCATGAACCAAATTCGGGAACAACTTTATGTTACAGCCTGAACCTTGAAATGACTTCGA
>CAKVMF010000129.1 GCA_934771675.1 uncultured Clostridia bacterium | reverse complement strand
TGTTGAGCATTCGGATACAGACGACCTTGAGCAATTGTTAAAGCAGGGTGGACTTGGTGATTTGTTAAAAGACGATGAAACCCAAAACGAAGCTCTTGCTGAAGAAACAAAACAAGAAAATGCAGAAAATGAAGAAATCGAAGAAGTTGATGATGGTGACGCAAAAGGTCTTAAAGAAAGGATGAGTGATTTAAGAAAAAAGAACCAGATCAGCAACTTTGCAAATGAAAAAACAGAATCAGAAGGCTTGGACACAGAAGAAAAAGAACCTGAATTACTTCCAAAAATAAATGATTTTGAGTTTATTGATGTTATTTCATCAGATGAGTTTAAGGAAAATGGAAGCCTTACATTTTTGCTGGGAAAAGATGAAGATAATGGCGACTTATATCTTAGCTTAAAAGATACTTTGAACATTGGTATTTTTGGGAAAAATTCAAGAGAGTCAAATGATTTTTTAAACTCAATAATTTTAAGTATGATGCTTAAAAATAATCCAAATAATTTTAACATAATTTTATGTGATCCAAGTAGCACATCAAATTTGAATATTTATGAAGATAGTAAATATATGTTCTATAGTCGCATTGCAAGGACTCAAAAAGAAATTTTTGATGTACTTTCAGATATCTCTGCAGAAATTGAAGAACGTTACACAAAAATCTCTATGATTGATGCAAAAAGCATTGATGGTTACAACGAGCTTGTTCGTGAAGATTTCAAATTGCCATATGTTTTGATTGTTTACAACAATTATTCAGATTTGGCGTCAAATGATTATTATGATGAAATAAATATCATGCTTTACAATATTTTAAAACTCGGAAGATTGGTTGGAATTTATGTTGCTTTGCAATCTGAAAATCCACCAACAAACAGCCATGTTAACTATAATCTTTCAACCAGAATTTCTTTTAAGGCTGAAACCAAAGATGAGTCTATATCTAGACTTGGAAAAGATGGTGCAGAACTTCTTGGGGCAGATGATGAAGTTTTGTGGGTGAGCATTGCAAATGAAAGAGTATTACATGCAAAAGTGCCAAAAATCAAGCTTAGTGAAGCAAAAATTCTTTTGCAAAATATAGAAAATACCGAAAATTAAGGAAAATATAATGACAAACGAAAAAGAAATAAAAACAACAGAAACAAATGTTTTGAATGTTAAAAAAAAGCCAACTAATTCAATGATTGTTGGTATGATTTCTCTTGGTTGTGACAAAAACCGTGTTGATGCCGAAATCATGCTCACATATCTTCGCGATGCTGGTTTTAAATTTACATCAGACCCAGCGAATGCTGATATAATAATTGTTAACACTTGCGGATTTATTTCAAAAGCACGTGACGAATCAATGGAAGCAATCAATGAAATGAGTGAGTATAGAAAAGATCCAAAAGCAAGATGCAAAAGGCTTATTGTCACAGGATGTATGCCTCAAAAATGGTCAGGTGAAATGCGTGAAGAATTTCCTGAAGTTGATGCGTTTTTGGGCATTGATCAATATCCTCAAATTGTAAAGATTATTGAAACATCTTTTGAAAAGAACAAAAAGATTGTAAAAATCGAAAATGTTAATGGATTTACACCTTATGTTAAAGACAGAATGGTAACAACCCCGCTTCATTATGCATATCTCAAAATTGCAGATGGTTGCGATAACTATTGCACATTCTGCACAATTCCATATATTCGTGGAAGATATCGTTCAAGGAGCATGGAAGATATTTTTGACGAAGCACAAAGTTTGGTAAACAATGGTGCAAGAGAACTTATTTTGGTTGCTCAAGATGTTTCAAGATATGGAACTGACAAATCTGGTAAGCCAGAACTTGTTAATCTTATCAGAAAGCTTTCAACAGTCCAAAAGCTAAAGTGGATTAGACTTTTGTATTGCTATCCAGAAATGATTACTGATGAACTCTTGAGCGAAATGGTTAATAATCCAAAGGTTTGCAAGTATATTGATATTCCGCTTCAGCATGTTTCAGACAATGTTTTGAAACGTATGAACAGACACACAAATCATGATGATGTTATAAAATTGATTGAAAAAATTCAAAATCAGCCTGTGTTTATTGCAATAAGAACAACCCTTATGGCAGGTTTCCCAGGCGAAACTGAAGAAAATTTCAATGAACTTTGTGAATTTGTTGAAAAATACAAACTTACACATGTTGGATTCTTTGCTTATTCAAAGGAAAAAGGAACAGCGGCTGCTGATTTCAAAGATCAAATCAGCGAAGAAACAAAGCGTAAAAGAGTTTCAAAACTTATACGTATTCAAAGAAAAGTTGTTGCTGAGAACAACAAAAAGTTTATCGGGAAAACCTTGGATGTTGTTTATGAAGGCATTGACTACGACCGTCAAATGTTCTTTGGAAGATGTATGTATCAAACTCCAGAAGCTGACACAATTGTTTACTTTAAGTCAAAAGTTCCTGTTGAAATTGGCAGATTCTATAGTGTGAAAATTAAGGGCTCTTGTGGCTATGATTTAAAAGGAGATTTAGTATGAGTAAGTTAAAAGTAAAGATGAATGTTCCAAACATTTTGACAATGATTAGAATTTTTTGCACTCCACTTATGGTTTTGATGTTTTTGCTTCCAATTCCAAACGCTATTGGTGTGTTTGTTGCACTCGGAATATATGTTTTTGGATGTTTTACAGACCTTTTGGATGGAAAGATAGCAAGAAAATATAATTTGATTACTGATTTTGGTAAGTTTATGGACCAAATTGCAGACAAGTTTATCACAACAACTGCAATGATTTTGGTGTTATTTTCAGACGTGACATATGGTTGGCTTTCAATCATTATGCTTTTGGTTGTTGTTTTGAGAGATATCTTGATTGGTGGAATTAGAATGGTTGCTGCAAACAAAAATTTTGTTATTGCTGCTGATATCTATGGAAAAGTAAAATCATTCTTCTTGGATGTTTCAAACATGATTTTGATGCTTTATATTGGGCTTCGAGCTTATTCATCATCAAATTTTGTTGGTTTTATACGATATTTTGGTATTGCAATAATGGGAATTGGTGTTATACTATCAGTGATGAGTTGTGTGAATTACACAGTTAAAGCAATAAAGGCACTTGGCGATTTGAGTGACGAAAAAGCTGAAAAGACTGAAGACAAAACCGCAACTAATTAATTTTAAGGGGTAATTTTTATGGCAAACATTGATAAGCAAAAAAATCTTGAACAAGCAATTGCTCAAATTGAAAAAGAATTCGGAAAGGGAAGCATTATGCGTCTTGGTGATGTTGAGGCTGAAGATATTGATGTTATCCCAACAGGCTGTTTAGCACTTGATATTGCACTTGGCGTTGGTGGTGTTCCAAGGGGCAGAATTGTTGAAATTTATGGACCTGAATCTTCAGGTAAAACAACGGTTTCACTCCATATTGT
>CAKVMF010000128.1 GCA_934771675.1 uncultured Clostridia bacterium | reverse complement strand
GTATTATCAGGAGTATCAACATGGTTTACATAATAATCAAGTTGATAAAGCGTTGAACCACGTTTTGAATAGTTAAAGCCCTTATAATCATCAATTGTAAAGTTGCGGTATCCTACATTTTCTAATCCACCAACAACTCTGTAATTGTAAGAACTGTCACTCAAATAATTTTCATAACCATTAATCAAGTTCGGAGAAGAGTTTTGAATGTATGAGTTTGTTCTTAAAGCAACATCATTCGCCTCAACAGTCATATACAAATAAAATTTCTTTGTGTAAATGTTAACCCCATCAACATATGCATTCCAGAAAACATGTCCTAGTGTTGATGTTATGGTTGAAGCCATATCAAACTTTGAAAGATAAATATAAACAAGTCTGTCACTGTGTTCAAGGCTTGGAACTAGACCATTAGAATTAACAATTGTTGAACCATTTTCTTTTCTTCCAATAACAGAATTCATAATAGTTCTTCCATCTTCGCGATATGTCAACCCGATTAATGGAGAGCCATTGCTGTCTTTTGCCTGACCAAGAACTGAAACATTTGTGAAGTATGATGAATAGCTATCACTTGTTGCATAAATCTTGATGCCATTTTCAAACAAATATGCTTTACCCAAAAATGCGACTCTTGCATAGTTTCTACCGTTCAAAATTGACCAAACGTAAGACGCATCATATTTGTAAAGATTGTTGCTTCCATCCCAGTTTACACCCAAAGGTCTGTAGTCTGTTGCGCTTTGAGAAAGAAGAATATTTGTTTCAGTAGATTTTTCAACTGTTGTGTCATCTGCACCCAAAAGAATCCACTGCGAGCCTGTTGGATTTACAAGCATTGAAAGTTTAACAGCATTAACAGTTCCTGACGCTGTTGTGTAGCTGCCAAGAGTGTTTCTGTTCAAACCCCCAGACACATAAGACAACCCAAACAAATTGCTAGAATCTTCAAACATAAAGTCTGCAAATGAAACGGTTTCAACGTCAATAGAAACATTATCATTAATACCCGCAATAACAATAAACATTGATTCCATGTTTATTGAATTTGTAATCCAAGAACTACTTCCCTTTGCATTGCTGTAATAGATTCCAAAAACTCCACCATTGCCCCTATAAGCCACAATATTATTTAGACTTCCAGTATATGAAAACATCACATAACCACCAGCAGTAAGTGAACTCATGTATGAATTTTCACTTGGATTGTAATCAATACTTGTAAGTTCAATTCGTGAAATTTCCTTGTCAGCATATCTTAAAACCAATCGCTTAATCAAATAACCATTGTGTGGCGTAAATCTTAATTGCGTTGTGTTTGAAGGCTGAAGATTTTTTATTGAAGTTTGATAAAGATTTGCCGTTGCTCCAGTTGTGTAGGTGCTAGCCGATGTGGCATTATCAACATAAATATCAAGCGGAACATATTTTAAGTCAGTGTTTTTATCTAATGACCAACGGTCACCATTATCATTAATCCCAACATTAACTGAATAATCAAAAGTTTTATAAGAAATCTTAACAGATTCATCAAACGTATAGTCAACGGTGCTAAAAATGAAATACATATAGTGATAATTTGTTTCATTTTCGTTATCATTTGAAACCATACGAGTATAAATACTGTTGGTCATTTAACTTAAATTCTTGAGTTAAAATGTATTTTTGTCCAAAATAATCAAATATTGAGCTGTAATTTGCAGTTTCAGCACAATCATAACTTCCCCTTTTTACAGTGATCCTGTAATCAGCCAAAGTATATTCATTGCCAGACGCATTCTCAGGAATTTTTCTTTGAACAAACAAATTGTATGTGTCAAAAGCATTGCTGCTATTTATTATTTCAAGTGATTCTAAATATGCAGACAAGTCATAATAACCTTTGCCAAAATTATTTTGAGATTTTGCTATGGTTGAAGTTGCAACATCAAACAATTTTTGTGAAGGTGTAAGTGCATATAAATGCGTGTTTTTATAACCAGCTTTGTTAACTACAACTGAGCTAGTATTGCTTGAATAAGGCATATAGTAAGCATAATAATTGTCGCCAATTTTTACTATGTAATAATAAGAAGCATTTTTGGTTGTTGTGTCACCACCCGAAGTCAATGGGATTTCAAAGATATTACCACTCATTGCTTTTGTTCTAGTATATAGCCCGCTAGGTGTTGAACTATCAGTATAAAGCATGTATGAACCACTAAATAATGCATATGCAGCAACACTTCCAGTTCCAACTATAATTTTTTTGTTGTTATCAATAGGAACCATTTGTTGAACTGCATAACCATTAAACGTTCCATAACCTGTTTGGAGTTCGGCTGTTGGAGTTGCCGTTGCTTTTGATTCCGCACAAGCAAGAATTTCAAAACCAAAACTTCCACCATTGCTAAATGCGCCTTTTTCATCAACAGGCAAGCACACATCAACAAATCTAAGTGTAACTTTATCATCACCAAATGAACTTACATATATTTTTGTTTGATGGCCGTTGTAAGCATTTCCATAGGTATAAGGAGTCGTGTCAAAGCCCCGCCTATCATCATATTTATTCCCATTTGCATCATACAAACTAATCAGGTTAGATGACGGAATATACAGCCACCCCTTTCTAAATAGTCCATCCTGATAATACGCAAAATTATTGATTACTATTGAACCTAGTTTGTAGGTATCTTTGTTTACAACACTAATTTCAATTGTAAAATTACCAAACAAATTTGAATCAATATATTGTGCAGATGCAATAGCATTTTTTGTATCTGCTCCATTAACTGAATAAACCGCTGAATATGTGGCTTTTAGGTTTGTGGCATCTGTTTTTTGAATATTTTTCAAAACATTTTTAATTTCTGAAGTTGCTTTAATTGTATCGTTCATACTGCTTGAACCACCAACTTCAAGAGTTGTGTATTTAACTAGGTATGATTCAACAATATAGCATGCCACAAATTCAAGTTGTGTGCCAAAATCTTTAACATAATCAAACAATGTTATGTCTTTATCTGTCTGCCTAGACAAGTCGTAATAAATTTCTGTTCCTGACGAAATATCTCGAAGTAGCCATTTTACAAACTTGTAAGACGAATCCATAATATAAATATTTTCATTTCCAGCCTCAGTAAAACAATCCGCCTCTAAATCAAACCAACCAAAATTATCGATAGAAAAACCAAGTCCAGAGCAAATATCTGACAATTTTCTTTGTTCCCCTGAACCATCCTGCCTATAATTTCTAAAAGAACTTGAAAAACTAGTAAAGTATAACTCTGTATGTGCGTCATACATTGCACTAGTATCAGCATACTCAAATACGATATCACCACTATTCTTTATTGTTGCAACGGTAGCATCATAAAAGTCATAACTGTTTTTTCGAGTATACTTTATGCCCGAAACTTCTTCATTTACATTCGTTGTGCTTGACGTTCCAAACACAAATGT
>CAKVMF010000127.1 GCA_934771675.1 uncultured Clostridia bacterium | reverse complement strand
ACCTGGCACAGACGTTTGCATTGCAATTGATGCAGCTGCAACTGAAATGTATGATGAAGCCAAAAAACTTGGCCACGATGGCAAATATTATTTCTGGAAAACAGGCGAAGAATTCACTTGTGACGAAATGATTGCTTACTGGGACAAAATGGCTGACAAATACCCTATCATCTCTCTTGAAGATGGTCTTGCTGAAGAAGACTGGGAAGGCTGGAAGAAAATGACAGCTCATCTTGGAAAGAAAATTCAACTTGTTGGCGATGACCTTTTTGTAACCAACACTGAAAGACTCAAGAAAGGTATTGAACTTGGAGTTACAAACTCAATTTTGATTAAACTCAACCAAATCGGAACACTCACTGAAACACTTGAAGCAATTCAAATGGCTAATCGTGCAGGTTACACCGCAGTTGTTTCACACAGAAGTGGCGAAACAGAAGACACAACAATTGCTGACCTTTCAGTTGCTCTTAACGCTGGTCAAATCAAAACTGGTGCACCTTCAAGAACAGACCGTGTTTGCAAATACAACCAACTTCTCAGAATTGAAGAAGAACTTGGCTCTGCTGCAAAATATCTCGGCAAAAATGCTTTCTTTAATTTGAAATAATTTTTGAAAAATAAAAACAAAAAAACAGAGAAGAATTTTCTTCTCTGTTTTTTTTGCAAGATTTTAGTTACGAACAATCACAAGTTTAACTGAAAATGTTGTTGATCCGTCATCAAAAACAAAATTGTTGCTACATTCAACATTAATTTCATAAACACCTTCACTAGATGCAGAAAACAAAACATAGCCACCAGTGTAGTCAAAATCTTGTTTAAGTGAACCTTCAAATTCCCAGTTCATCTTGCTGTAGTCCTTGAATGTTTCAAGTTTAAATCTGAGAGTGTAAACCTTTGGTTCACCTGTTTCACTGTCTATTCCATAAGCATATTCATATCTTTCGTTGAGCGAACCATTGATTGTTGGTTTTTTGATAACACTCTTGTTTATTTTCCAATTGATAACATTTGAATCACCTGAAAATTCATAGTTGTTTGAATATTCACTCTTGATTTCAAAATATATAAAATTGTTGCTAACATCCCTTGCTCTTAACACAGAGTTATCAGAAATTTGAACGTATTTTTCTGCGTCATTCCAATTTACCAAACTTGAAACATCAACAAAATCACCACTATAATCAAAAGAATTTTTTGAAAGAGATGGAAGCACAAGTTTTTTCTTTTGAATCACAACATTCAAATATTTTGTAATTTCAAGATCTTTATCATCAATTGTTGTATGCTTGATTGTAAGAGTATAAGTCCCCGCATCAATCTTTCCTTCGCTGTTTAACTCTGGAAAATTGTTAGTAACAAAAAAGCCGTTTCTTGTTCCGTTGAAAGCCAACCTTCTGTTTGACCCATCGGTGAAGTTTAAATACACATTAAATTCAGTTTCATAATCAAACAAAATTGAATCACCATAATTAAATGTTATCGTATCATTTGTCAGATTATATTTTGAATCAACTTGAACCGTCATGGCATTTGTTGAATCAATAGCCTTTTCTTTTGAGCCACCACAAGCAGCGAGCAAAATCACACTTGGAACAATCAAAATCAAAAATGCAAAAACATAAAATATTTTCTTTTTCATAAAAACTCCATTACCTTTAATCATACCAACATTTTCTAAAGATTAATCTCCACTTGATGTGCAAATCAAATTTTAATAAGCTAACATCATAAATATCTTTAAGTTTTTCTTTCAAATCATTTAAAAACATTTTTTTTACATCTTTTGATGCACGTGTTTTTATCTCTTTGTAGAGTCCATTGATTGTATCTTCACTCAAGTTTCCCCTTCTTTCATCAGGCAAATAAATTATTGCAGTGCCACGAACATGAAAGAACAACTCGTCATTTTCTTTTTGCCTAACAAACATAAAATGCGACAAAACACCACGATATTTTAACTTTATAATATCATCAAGCATCATTCCACAAAATTCATGTTTCCGTATTGAAAAATATTCATAATAACCTTGATAATTTTTATACTGCCCCGCAAAAGCAATAGCAAACCTTTTTGCTTCTTCAAAACATGGATTGTTTTTCAAATTTTCAAGCAATAAATCCAAATCCATAGACTTTTCAGATTTACAAATTTCATTATCAACTTTTTCATCCATTTTTGGCAGCCTTTTTTGTTAGATTATGGTTATTATACCACATAGATAAATATTTAGCATTAAAATTAATCACATTTTTATGAAACATAATTTTGAATTTTATTTTAACTTGTAAGTTTAATACTATTTCTCTATCACACTATATTTTTTTTACAAAGTGCAACCCCATAATTTTTTATTTATATTATAAATCTTTGAAATTTCATATGCGGCTTCGAATATTTTATGTTATTATATAAGCAGTTGCAAAGATACTCTTAATTTTTGCTCCACTTAGCAACCAAATAACTAAAGGAGAATAAAAAATGGAACAAATTTATTATTATTGCAAACACTGTGGAAATATTATTGTGAAACTTAATGACAGCGGAATTCCACTGATTTGTTGTGGTGAAAAATTGGAAGTGCTTAACCCAAACACAAATGATGGTGCAAGAGAAAAACACATACCAATTTATTCAGTTAGATGTGGAAAAGTAACTATTAATATTGGTGAAATTCCTCACCCAATGATACCTGAACATTATATTGAATGGGTTGAACTTCAAACCAATAAAGGAACTCAGTTTAAACGATTAACTCCTAACACAGAGCCAACCGTTACATTTAATATAAACAAGGACGAAAATGTTGAAGCTGTTTTCGCATACTGCAATTTGCATAGTTTGTGGAAGGGTTGATGAGGTTCTTGGTCTATACATTGCAGTATAGCATTATGCTTTTTGTTCAGTTTTATATGAACCGTGTAAATATAAACTAGAATAAAAAAATTGGAAACATAAAGTTCCCAATTTTTATCTACTATTATAAACAACCTTTTATACAGCTACTCGTTGGGATTCGCTCCGCTATGGGGTCACACTGGTGGTTACACCACTATATTTTCACAAACATGCAACCCCAAGAGGTTTAAATTGGGAGTTAGACAAAGAACAAAGAGAAATCCACGCACGAGTTTACTAAAATGTAAATGACTGTGTGGATTTTTCTGCAGTTCTGCCGTATCACTTCTAATTTTAACCCCTTGGCCGCTATCACGCCACTCGCTAAAAACAGTCCACTGGACTGTTTTCTTCACGCTCCGTTCGAATCCCCTTAAAAATGGACTAAAATAAAAAATTGGATTGAAAATTAACTTTCCAACTTAACTCTATCATTTTCAATTCTCTTTAACAGCTACTCGTTGGGATTCGCTCCGCTATGGGGTCACACTGGTGGCAGTGCCGCTATCACGCCACTCGCTAAAAACAGTCCACCGGACTGTTTTCTTTACGCTCCGTTCGAATC
>CAKVMF010000126.1 GCA_934771675.1 uncultured Clostridia bacterium | reverse complement strand
CCCTGTTAATGTTGATGGAGTAGAAGGTTTTGTTTTAACAAGCACAAATGCAACAACAAATGCAAACTACTATGACATAACTGAAGTTTTGTCTTATCAAATGTCTTCATCTTATGTTTCAAAAGATATTACCGACACATATAGAGTTGTGTTCTACAATGATTCATATTATAAGATTGGAGATTATTTGTATGCACAAATTGTAACAACTGATTTTGATCACCCATCAACAAATTTAACAACTGTTTTAAATTCAAAGAACTTGATAGCAAATCTTGTTACCAAGAACTTTAATGTTGCTAAAAAATCGACTAGTGACACAAAACGTGGAAATTACTTCTTTAATGCTAAAAATAACTTGGCTAGCGGTGAACTTTATTATGACAGCAACACAAAGAAAGTTTATTCAACCATTCAATACAAAACATCATATTTTGATCGTGATACAGAAATTCAATTGATTGCTTCTCCAAACGAAGGATATCGTCTTGATGGTTGGTATATTGCAAGATTTGACGAAACTCGTGGCTGGCAAGTTTCTGACAAAGATGTAACAAAAGAAATTCAAACAAACTACACCGACGAGCTTGAAAAAACAGAATTTGAACAAAATGGTGAAGTTCAAACATTTAGAGTTGCAAAACAAGGCAACAACCCTGATGGTTCTAAATATGAAATTTTGTATTCTATTTCAAAAACATATTCAACAGGAATTCGCTACTCTAATGATTTGTCATCTGTTCCTGATTCATTATTTGCAAATTATGTTGGTTTGTTTATCAATACTCAAACACTTCAAAACCCAAAATTCACACAGGTTTACTCAAACACTGTTGATGATTTTGAAAATATGTATTATGCAAATGGCTCAAGAGTAAATATTGATGATTTTGCTGTTAAATTAAACTCATTCGATTCACTTGTTGAAAGTGGTTATGTTGGTTACATGAACCTTTGTGATGCAATAAATGCAAACCATGAATATGATGATAACGGCGATATTGTTGAATCATGGGAAGATAGCGGAACTTCATTTGTTCCACAAAACACGGTTTACACTGTTGGCGGAAGAACAATCTACCCTGTATTCACCTACAGCAGTCGTAGCATGACTTACGAAATTAGATGGTATTTCACAAAACAGTATGGAAATGTTTATGTTGATAAAGAAAATGTTTTGCATATTTCAAAACTCCACTCAAATGTTCGAATCGTTGCAAAATTCATTGAAACATACCAAGCAATGGTATTCAATGAACTTGAAGACGAATCAGGTATTTCAATTCAAGCACTTTATTACTACAATGAAGATGACACAAGAACAACCATTAGAACCGACGCAGAACACAAAAACATGACTTCAAGTGACCAAAGCGTTTCATTCTATGGTGATGCTGGTATTAATGAAGAAGGCAACCGTTCTGAATTTAAGTTCACATTGAAGAAAAAGACCGATGATGAAGATTCACAAGAAATTACCCTTCTTCCATCTACCGGAGCAAAATCTGCAAAAGTTATTGGCGGAGTTGCGTATAGTTACATGGATCTTCTCTACCCTGAAGAATCAAAGAAAAACTTTGCAGCATTAAACCAAACTTATGGTGGTGGCTCATTCAACAAAAATGCACATGCAATTATTGCTAGTGATGACACAATCATTTCACTCAGAAACTACAGATTTGATGTTGGAACAACAATTTTCTTAATTATTAGATTGAAAGTTGGACAAGAAATTTCAGTTCACTCACTTGGTTTAAATCAAAACTATATTTTAAACTTCTTCTTTGCTCCAGATTCTGAAGCTTTGAAGAAACTTTCAGACGATAAACTTGATTATGTTTACTATGGCCTTAAAGTTACCTTGGATAGAAACATGGAACAAACCAATGGTTTAACTTTAACTGCTGGAAATGAAAATCCTGAATATGTTTTGCATCCAGATAAAGCTCAAAACATAACATCAGACATTTTGTCAGGCAACTACTTGAACTATTATGACAATTTTGCTGATTTGTTCTTGTCTTACAGTGATAAGTCTACAGATGATATCAACATTTCAAGCTCAAATATTGCAAACTTCACTATTGAAAATGAAGACGATACACTTGATGACCATAATTTGAAATTGAAAGTTGTATTCAACAAAGTTTCACAAGCAAGATTTGCAAAATCATTTAGTTTTTCAAGATATATGGCTGAAGAATTGTTTACATGGCTTTACAAAATTTATGGAATAAGATTGATTGAAAAAGTTTACGATCCAACAGCTGCAGATGATGCGAAATTCTGGTCATACAACATGACAGTTAGCGAAAAATTTAATTTTGAAGATTATATAACAGCTGAATCAACCAATTTGCAAAAATTTGACGCTGTTAGAAACTACTTTGTGTGGTTATTTGAAAAAGTCTACTTGATTCAAAATTCAAACAATGTAACATCAAACTTCAACACTGCAATTGCAAGAATCAGAATTGCAATTAATGCATTATTAACAAGAAATGGCATTAATAAAGAATTGACAGTAGCTTCAGATTTGAGAAACTTCAACTACTACCTCACAGTTACAGGAAAAGTTTACATTACTTCAAAATTGATTGAAACTATTGAAAATTTAAGAATTGTTAACGTTGGTGAATTGAACAAAATTTTGTCAGCTTACACACTTTCAATCATTGAAAACTTGCAATATAATACTTATGACAAATTTACAGACTTCTTAACTGAGCTCAATCAACTTATCTACTCTGCATCAGGTGTTGAAGGTTTGTTCTCTACCCCATATGTTTTGATGACTGAAAATTATTACAATATTTGGAAGTCATATCAAGGCGATGGCGCACTTGTTGATGATTATGAAAGGTATTATGCTCAACGTGAAAAAAACAAAATGAGCACAAATGATACTATCTTCTATGGCTTTGTTAAAGGTTCAGGAAATTTAGAGGAAAGTGGGCTTTTAAAAGAAGTTGTTTCAACAAAAGCAGATGGCTCTTTGGAGTTAAAAACTATTAAAATGTATACATATGGACCATTCCCAACCGGAACGGTTAACTATATCAACTTGTCGAGTATCAAGATTTACACGTTTACAGTTTCAACTTCAGTTATTGACAAAGTTGACACAAGTATTGATGGTGAAATTGTTATTAACAGTGACACAAACTTTGCAAAGAATCCATATTATATGCTTGCGGATAAACTCTATACTGCTGGAGGAATTTCAACATCAATCGGCAAAAAAATGTATATTGGTGGTGCAAAACAAACAGACCTTCAAACTGATGACGAAAAAGTCAAATACATTGATGGTTACAAAAAATATCAAGTATTTGAAACACAATTCTCGCATGAAGATGGTCATGAACTTTACACAACACTTAACGATGGCTTAAACTTCAGCTCTTATGGCGATATGAACCTTGCTGAAAACACTATTCTTCTTCTTGAAGGTATCAAGACACTTTACAACATGTTGCTTGACAAGCAAGATGATGATCATCATCCAGTTGATATCATGGGCAACTA
>CAKVMF010000125.1 GCA_934771675.1 uncultured Clostridia bacterium | reverse complement strand
GCATAGGCCTGCGCTCGCAATGACAACATTGTATAACGTCTTCGAAAAAGGCATAGTAGTAAAAAACGATTTAATAATAGGACAACAAAAAAGCACGGGGAATATACCCTGTGCTTTGAATTTCTATATATTTTCTTTATTTACTATTTGTTGGAGCGTCATTCCAAAACTCATTAGCTTCGCCCCATTCAGTTTTTGAGCCCTTACCTTTTCCTTCTCTTGCGGCAAAGATTCCAGCCCAATTTGTTTTAGATTCATTAACTGCATCGCCCCAAGCTTTCGCAGCTTTTTCTTCTTGTTCTTGTTGCTTTTTCATTGTGTCAAAATATCTTGAATCAATTGACCTTTTTGTAAGTTCAACATCTCTGCGGTAAACTTTTCCATGGCCTTCTTGCTCAAAGGTTTTGCTTCTTGATTTTCCACGTTGCTCTTTGCCAATTCCGAAGAATTTTTCGTTTGGATCTCTTTCCTTTGGTTCTTTTGGTCTTGGCTTTAAGTTTTCAATCATAAGTAAGATTGCATCTTTCATAATCCCCGCCATATCCAAGCAGATATTTATCATATAAACTGGAACAAATGCTGGATTGAAGTGGTAAGAAGCGTATGCCCAAGCTTCTTCAAGTTTTACTCTAAAACCATCTTTTCCGTATCCAAACTCTTCATCAAGCTCACCTGCAAGCTGGTTATAAAACTTCATGCTATCTGAAAATTCTTGTTGAGTTTTTAAGTCTGTTCCGCCACTTTCAAACTTTGTTTTTAGTGAAGATAGACGTTTTGTGTTGATTGCCAAATCTCTCTTTCTTTCGGCCAATCTTTCAGGTGATGATAATCTGGCAATTTCATTTTTTGTATATTCTCTATATTCGTCTGACATATCACCACCTCCTATGATTTTATTGTAATAATATTATAACCTATAAGTGTAATTTTGTCAATATTTGATAGATTATTTATATAACCACTTACAGACAGCCACAAATCACTCAAAATTTCACAAAAACACACTCAAAAATCGCAAAATCACGGCACAAATTTAAATTTCGCATAAAAAAATAGCCTTTCGGCTACTTTTTTCTAAACTTTCATAAATACGTAATATCTCCAACCCTCTGGAAAATCTTCAAATCTCCAAGTGTCAACAAGTTTGAGTTTTGGATATGCAAATGCACAAAGTTCTGAAGCATTATAGTTGTTGAAATCCTTATCGTAAGCATCGCCGTCGATTTTTACATAGCTCTTTTCAGCACTCTTTCCAACACCATCGCATGATGAGAGCAACAAAAGCCCGCCTTTCTTTAAAACATCAGCAATATTTTCAAGAGTTGATTTCATTTTTGTTATATCAACATGAACAATTGTAGCCAAACACAAAACACCGTCAAACTTTCCGAGTTCACTAAATTTTTTTGTTATATCACCCACAAAAAAACGACATTCTGGAACAGAATCTTTTGCGATTTGAATAAGTTTTTCACTTATATCAATACCAGAAACATTTGCACCGAGTTTGCTCAAAATTTTTGAGTCATAACCCGCACCGCAACCAAGGTCAAGAATTTTTGGAGTTCTTGTTCCACCTTGATGGAAGCAGTTGTAAAACTTTTCCAAAATTGTGCTTTGTTTTTTTTCTTTAAGCCATTCATCAGACCAGCCAGTAGCTGTTTTGTTGTAGTAATCTGCTACATTTTTCATGATTTTCATCTCCATATAAAAATTATAATAAATTCATATAAATTTGTCAAAAAAATACAGATAAATTTGAAAACTTTTAAAAATGATAAATGTGTTTTATTTTTCAGTCGACGCATATGCGGGAGATAAGCGGAATAGATTGCCACGCTAAGCATAGGCTTACGCTCGCAATGACATGCTAATTAAATTGCCCTACTTTATATATAGAGTTCTTCTCTATAAAGTAATTGCAAAAACAAGGCAACAAAAAAATACCATGATGGTTTATCATGATATTTTCATCTTTCATTATTTTTTACGCGATGCTTTCAGCGGCTTGTTGCTGACGCATGTAGCCGATTTTGTATTCAATCTTTTTTATTTTTCCAACAACAAGTGCGTGGTCAACAGAAAGTTTGCTTTCAATTATTGACATGATTTGTTTAAACTTTTTATTGTTCATTTCATAAGTGAAGTAATATCCATAGTCTTCAATATTAACCCCACAAAGATCGCCATATTCTTTTAAAAGTGAATATTTTGTTTTTTGTCTATATTCTTCAATAGTGTAGCACAAAAGGTCAATAATATTTTCTATATTATTTTCATCACGTTTTTTTGATAGTTTTTTGATTTTTTTTCGCAAATTGTTTGGAAGAACAATGATTATTGATTGCAAAATATTGTCAACATCTTCAAATTCAATATCGTTTTTGATTTTCAAGACATAAGACATACTTTCAATATCACGAATTCGTTCCATGTATTCATAATTTGTGTAATCATCATCAACACAAACCACTTCAAATCCAACAATAAGCGCTAACTTGTGTAGGTCAATTTTTGACATTGGATATCTCCAAGATTGGGTTTCGTTTAGTTGTTGAGCTCTTTATTGCTCGTCAACTCTTTTTTTTTATCTTTAAGACCTTCGATAGCATTCAAATAATTTTGCTCAAAATTATTGATAAATTCATCAGTCATAATTTCAGGATATTCACTTTTTGCTTTTGAAAAGAATGTGCGAACATTTTCTTCAGTGCTTTCATCCCATTTGCTCTTCATTCCAAAAGCATTGAGTTTGATTGAGTTTTGTTTAACAATCTCATCCAAAATTTCGGCATCAGAAACAGTAACTTGGTTGTCAGAAACAACCTTGCCAAAGATTTTGCCGATTTCATTTCCCTTTCCAATAACATTCAAAAATAAGTTTGCGTTGTTTTCAGCAAGAGAGTTTGAATTTCCAAAAGAATAACAAATTGTTATTTTTGGAGTTTTGTCTTCATTGAAAAAGTTTACCATAACAGCATTTTCGTTATTGCTATCATAAAAACTTGTTGTTCCATTAAGCAAAGTTGCAAGCAAAATAAGTTTGTGTTGATAATCAATTCCAGGGTTGTTGAAAAAACTTGACGCCTTTTCTTGTGCTAAATTTAAGTTATCCATTAATCATTATCCTCCGTGAACACAAATTCATTTAAGAAACTTTTTTCAGCATGTTCTTGTTCAGTTAAAACAATGCCATCTTCATCAACTTCAGCAGAACCAAGCAAAACAATCTTTTTTGGATTTAATGCTTGAATTTGAGAGTATGATGATTGAGTAGCAAATTTTGCATCGTATTTCAAAACAGAAGTAACGTAAAACTTTAAGTAGTCATTTGCCCTCGCATACACGTCTTCAATTGAAGAGCCTGAAGCGAGCAAGTTCAAATCTGGATAAAGTGCTGTGTATAATTCATTTTCATCTGCAAACAAAACCATTGGATAAATAAATCTTTTCATTTTGACCTCGAAATTTATAATTACCTATAATGATTTTAGCACGAACAAAGCAATTTGTCCAACAAATTAAGCAATTTGTTTGTT
>CAKVMF010000124.1 GCA_934771675.1 uncultured Clostridia bacterium | reverse complement strand
ATACAGAACAGTATTTCCAAACCATCCAAGGCCATAACCAATAAGTTCAATGATAATTCCAGGATTAACCCTTGTTGGACTAATCACACTGGCTGAAAAACTCATAATAAAAGTGCTCAAAATATTAAACATTTTTCCCTCACTTGTGATGCTTAAAAATAGTGTCTGCTTTTTTGATGGTTTTTAAATAAAAAACCAACTAATTTTTGACTAAAATTTTGCGCTTCACATATATAATTATAATTAACAAATATATTATATCATAAACCACCAAAATTAGACAAATAAATCATGCTTTAAAACAAAATATTTTAAAAAAATTATTGAGTCAAAAAATAACTAAAAATTAAAATAAAATACAACAAAATTCGACACATTCAAATCGTCTAAAAATGTAGAATTTTAAAAAAATATTGCACTATGATACAAAATACAGCAAATCATTAAAAATTTTTAATAATTTTAAAAATATAACTTTAAATCAATTTCGCAAAAATTTTTTTTAAATTTTTGTTTGTCACAGCAAGATTTTAAACATAAAAAACCTCTCAAAAAAACGAGAGGATTGATAGTAATTTTTATGTAAAATTTTAGGTAATGTTAGCAATATTTTATGCAGCAATTTCAATAAAATTTCAAGCTTAAAAGCACTCTTTTTGAAGTGAAAAACAATGCAGATTTTTAGTGAAAATTCTACTCTGTTTTTAACAAAAAAATCAATTTTCAGACCACCAATATCCTATGCTTTTGCTTTAAATTTTATATAAATTTTTATTTGTCCAACTTTTCAAAACAACATTCAAAACAAAAACAAGTTTTCGCCCCAATCAGCTATTTATCCCTCCCCATCACCAGATTTAATCACAAAAACACAATACACAGTTCATTCAAAATATAAACAAAAAAAAGAAAAATTAAAATTTTATGCACAAAAAAAATTGCGAGAAATTCCCGCAATCTTTTCTTTACCTTAAACTAAAAACTAGTTTGATGATCCAGCAACAGAAGTCTTTGTAAGACCAGTACCGAACAATTTAGCAACATAGCCTTGGTTCAAAATAACTTGGATGATAGCAACAAAAACAATTGCGATCAAGAAACCAACGATAACGTTGATAAGAGCGCTTTTTGCTTTTTTCTTATCATCATCTTCTTCAGCTCTAGCGTATTTAACACCAAGTTGAATGCCATAGAACATTCCGAACAAAAGAAGGAAAGCCATAACTACTGGCAAAATAACGTTAACGATACCTCTGAATGTATCATAAGCGGTATTAGCGATTTCACCTGTAGATTCAGCAATACTTGCATCTGCTAACATGAAAATATTTAACATCATAATTTCTCCTTTTTAAAAAATTACTTAATCGACTATCTAAAGTCTATCATATAAAATGCGATTTAGCAAACAAAAAATAGCATATTTTGCAATTTTTTTAAATTTTTTATAAAAAATCTTATTGTAATTATTTTCAATAAAAATTTATTTATGCAAGAAACTCTATAAAAAAATAAATTATCTATCAATCATATCTGCTAGTGGCTTTCTGATTGCATACAAAATTCCAAGAAGTGCAATAACCGCAACTGCACCAATAAGGAAATTTATCAATGTTTTTTGAGCATTTGCTTTTGTTGTTTCATCTTCTGCTTTCGCATACTTTACCCCCAAAAAGATTCCATAAAACATACAAAGTGCAGTTACCACTGAAAGAACATATGGACCAATCAGGGTCATACCCTGATAAACAGGGTTTAAAACTTCTTCACCTGTTGCCAAAAATAATGATTTTAATTTACCAATAAAATTCAACATTTTCCCCTCGAATTCCACTCTAATACATTTTTATCATAGCAAATAAAAATTTTTCTTGCAAGCAAATTTCACCATGCAAAGCAATTTAAATAGATTATTTTTTATTTTAATTTAATTTTAATTAATTTTATAAAACTTAATTAATCATTTGCTGATAAAAATTCATTATGTTATAATTAGTCTTGTTATATAGTAGTTATAGGAGTATCGTATGTCTAAAAGTAAATCTAGCAACTTTATAAATATTTTGATATATATCGCAATGTTTTTTGTTATTGCATATCTTGGTGGCGTTGGTGCGAACTATCTTTTCAACCAAACCTTGGACTTCACCAGCGAAAACACTCTTTCAATTGCGGTTATTATCTTTTTGGGACTCTTCCTATTTTTTATTGTGTCTTATTCAGGAAAAGACAAAGCTGTTAAGCTCAAGGGTAAAAACGACATGGAAAATCAGCATTTTGCCACTTTGAAAGAGCTTGACAAAAATTTCAAGCATTGCAAATTTTCCGAGTTAAAAACTCTTTCAATCGTTGGTATTCCATTTAGATTTGAATACAAACATGGAAATATTAATATACATTTCACCCCACCTTGTCACGTTTTGATTGTCGGTGCATCTGGAACTGGTAAAACAGCATGCTGGGTTGAACCAACAATGCAAATTTTGTCAGAACTTAAAAACAAACCATCACTTTTTATTACTGACCCAAAAGGTGAAATTTATGCACATCACTCATTGAAACTCAAAAATGAAGGCTACAATGTTTTGCAACTTGACTTAACTCAACCTTATGCAAGCAAACGTTGGAACCCACTTGAAAACATTTATCTTCAATGGCAAAAACGTTTGCACATGGAAGAACAAATTTTGAAACATACAAACGACCCTATCAAAAACTACCCTGACCTTTTAAAAGCTGGCGATATAAAAAATTCTGAATGGTATGAATTTGACGGAAAAGCATTTTCAACACTTCGTGAAACTCTTGTTGAAGTTGATGTTGAAAAACAAAAAATAAAAGATGAGTGTCTTGAAAACTTGAGCGATATTGCAAGTGCAATAGTTCCTGAAGATCCAGATCCAAAAAATAAACAATGGACAAGCGGTGCTAGAGATTACTTTTTAGCTTGTATGATAGCAATGCTTGAAGATAGTGAAAATGAAGCTCTTGGAATGACAAAAGACAAATTCTGTTTCTTCAACGCATACAAAATTGCAATGAACAAAGATGACGACTATGAAGTTGTAAAAGATTACTTTGCTGGTCGTGATACACTTTCAAAAACAAAAGAACTCTCAACAAATATTATTCAAACAAAAGCAACCGTTACTCGTGATGGCTACATGTCATCACTCAACACAAACTTAACATTGTTTTCAGATAACGGTATCTGCTTTTTGACCAGTGCAAATGATATTCGTTTTACTGAATTTGATGAACGTCCAACAGCATTCTTCATCAAGATTCCTGATGAAAAAGCAACCAGATATAAACTTGCCAGTGTATGTATTTCACAAGCATATAAGGAATTCGTTCAAAAATCACGTGAAAATGAAAATAAAACATCCGACAAAATGGCTCACTTAAAACGTCCACTCTTCTATATTTTGGATGAGTTTGCAAACATGCCAAAAATTGAAGGATTGAGAAACATTATCACCGTTGCAAGATCAAGATGGATTTACCTTAACATGGCAATTCAATCATACTCACAGCTTGACGATGTTTACGGA
>CAKVMF010000123.1 GCA_934771675.1 uncultured Clostridia bacterium | reverse complement strand
ATTCCAATTAAATTTATAAGTAACCGTATACTTAACCAATTTAAACGCATAAACTGAAGTTTTAGTTGTATCGTGTTCAATTCCCTCAAACGAAAGTGTTATTTCTGCCAAGAACCTTCCATTATAGAATGGCATAAGTTCCATATCAATATTGTCAAAGAATGAATATTCTTGAGTTATACCACTTTCAGCAACTCTTGAGCTTCCAACTGTTGTATAGTCAGTTACATTTCTATGAACTTTTGTTCCATTATAACTAATATATGTTCTAAACAACCCTTCAAGACCATCATTGTATCTATATTTATTAGTAAAGTTTTGTAATCCAGTTTCATCATCAACTTGATCATTTGCAGCAATTGATCCATTTTTGATTTTGATTGAATTAACATCATCATCTTTAAGTTTCCAAGTTGCATAAAGAGTAAATTGTCTAGTTGATCCAAAAGCAACCGTCGTTTCAATACTTGTTGCTGGAGTATTCAAACTCAAGTTGTCATTAAACTTAATTGCACCAGATGTTGCTGGATAGTTAAGTCTATTTAATGAAGTATTTTGTATTGATTCAGCGTTAACAACAAATCCTGTTGATTTGTAGTCAATTTCGCTAAATATCGCAAACCTAATTTCATAATATGAAGCACCAGACCATGTTCCCCTAACAATATATGTGTTATTGTTACTATCAAACTGAACTGGATAGTTAACCACATTGTCAGAGCCATATGCAATATACATAAACTCATTATCAAAACTAATCAAGTTATATGCGCTATTATTAACATAATATGGAGCAACATAGAATCTAATGTTACTGTTGTATTTTGTTGTTACATCAGTTGAACCATCATAGAAGAAATACATTGAATATTTCCCAGAACTTTCGTCATATTCAACTTGCAAATAGTGCTTTTTGCCATTGATAACAAGATAACCAAAGTTTGTGCTTTCAGAAACTTTATCAACTGATGAAAGTTTAACTGAATTTGTTGCCTTGTTTATGTTATTTGATAAATTTTTCACAAAGTTTGAACGATTAAGTTTCTTGTAAAAATTGTAATCAAATATGTATGCCAATCCAGATTTATTGATTTTTGAAGATCCTTCAACATCGTAATCAAGATTACCTTCAGAATTAATAATAGATTTTAAAGTGTTTGTAACAAGTTTAATGCGAGTTTCTTCACTTGCTGTAACATTTAAATTCCAACCAGTGAAGTAATAACCCATTGAAATTGCAAACATATCTTTAAGCAAATACTTTGTTCCATCAACAACGCAATATGCATTTTCATATGATTCATCAAAAGTATAAACAAATTCAACGTTTGATGGAATATCCGCATAATCTGCTCCAAGTTTCAAATAGTTTGAATTAACAAAGGTATTGTATTTGTCATAGCTAACAGTTCTTCCATCTGCAGTTCTTTCATATGAACTGATTTGGTAGTTGTTATCAGCCAAATAATCTCCTCTATTTTCACTAAGATCAAGCGAAATATTTGAAACAAAGGTTTGCTTTTGCCAAACAGCAAACAAGTAAACATATGAAACCATTGGTCTTGTTGAACTATCTTTTCCCCCGCCATAAGTTTCAACTTGTGATGAATAAGCAGCCGAGAATACACCACTCACTGCGGCAGCATTCAAGTTATTTACACCAGCACCAGATGAATAAATCTTGTAATATTTTGTAACTTGAGCATCAAGCATATATTTTTTGCTGCTGTTTGTTGGTGTGTTAAACGCATAATTCTTCAATGCAGTTTTATCAAAATCAAATGTATAACCCAAAAAGTCATAACCAACACGAGTTGGTATTTCAGCTTTGAAATTATTGTCATATGTCTGTGAATCATCAAAATAAATCATTTTTGATGAATCCGCCTCATCAACTGATGGATTACTTGGACCTTGTGATTCTTTGTCTTTATTTGAAATGCTGGATGAACCAATATCATCAATTGAGTTTAAGTTATCAACATGGCCAGATGATGTTGTTCCATCTGATGCTCTGTAGTCATAAATATAATAATAAGCATTAACATCCCAATAAGCATAAAGAGTAACAAATCTGTTATTTACAAGTTTTGCACTTTGAAGTGAATACCTTGAAATAGAAACTCTTCTGTTTGTATAATCATATGAATACGCATTTGGAGAAAGTGATGTGTCAAAATAAGTTAATCCAGGGTTTGTTTCAGATGCAACAACTTGAGTGTTAAGAAAATCTGCAACACCGCCGTCACCTGCTGAATAAACATAGAAATAAATATTTTGCCACTTTGCGTTATCACTTGTTGACCCAAGCAAATATTGATATTTGTAAACAAATTCTGGAGTAATGTTATCATTTTTTAAGTCAAAGTTACTGTAAAGTTCATAGTTGAACAAAGGAACATCCATTCTGCTGTTATATTCATTGTTATATATTGATGCAAAAATTGTGCTTGAGTTGTCAATATCGCTATTAACCAACGCATTTTTATGGTTTTGCTTAGCTACAAATGTCCAACCAAGCCAAGTATAACCATATCTGTCAATGATAAATCTAAATCTGTTTGAAGATGATTTATCATAAAGCTGGAATCCTCCAACTTCATAAGAAAAGTTAGGATTAGTTGTTGCATACCAGTTTTGGCTATCGTAATCGACGTAGAAATAATATGTTTGTGAACCGCCTTGGAATCCAAAGGCATTTGAGGATTTTTCATAGTTTGTAAGCATAAACTTTGAATAATCATTAAATACGCTTCCGTAGTTCATTGAAATTGCAGAAATTGTCGAACCATTGCTCGTTCCTGAATTTACATCATAGAAATCAAAACTGAGCATGTATGTGTTTGCTTTCCATATAGAATATAGATTTATATTCCTAAGTTTTGCACCATCATCTTCAGCACTTGCTGTTTTTACCCTATACGCTTTTCCGATTGTTGAGGTAAATATATCGTAATAAACACTCCAGAAGTTATAGTTTTGAGTAACCTCTCCGCCAAGTCCCTTAACATTTCCAGTATCTGTAATAAAGTAGAACAAGTTGTCATGATTTGAAATATAAAAGTCTTTGTCTGTTGGAGTCTCTGCTTGCAAATCTAACAATGTATCACGCATTCCATATGCAAAGTAACTTTGCATCAAGTGAAATCTTGCAGAACTGTTCCATGTGTTGGTTCCACCAGTAGTCCTTGGACTAAATCTAAGTTCACCACTAGTGGTATATTCTGAACCAAACCCAATGAATGAATAACCATTCATTGTAAACATTGAAGTATTAATACCTGCAAGTGTGTCGTATTGATATGTTATATCACTAACATTTGTTATATCTGGAAGTGTTGATGTTATTGTTCCATTTGTATCTTCATAATTTTTGAGAGATATTGTTCCAGAATATGAATTTGAATAGAAGTTAACATCAATTTCATTTGCAATCAAATAAAGTGAATTGCAAACATTGTCATAATCAATATCAGTTGTTTGAGTGTTGTAAAACGAAATTGTATACGCCCCTGCAGTCTTGTCATAAACAAATTCGTAGTAAATATAGTCATTAAC
>CAKVMF010000122.1 GCA_934771675.1 uncultured Clostridia bacterium | reverse complement strand
GTTCCTATTCGTTCAAGCTTCCGCAATGGTCTTTCAGTTATTGAATACTTCATTGCAACTCGTGGTGGACGTAAAGGTATGGTCGATAAAGCTCTTAAAACAGCCGATGCCGGATATCTTACAAGACGTTTGGTTGACGTTGCTCAAGAAGTTGTTATTGATGATGAAGATTGTTTTGCAACTCTTGGCGAAAAAGTTAAGGGTATGGAAATCTCTGCTATTTATGATGAAGATAGCATGGTTGAATCACTCTCTTCAAGAATTGTTGGTAGATACACCGTTAACGATGTTATCAACCCAGAAACAAAAGAAATCATTGTTAAGGCTGATGAAATGATTTCTCCAGAACAAGCTCAAGCAATTGAAGCTTGCGGTATTCAAAAAGTCAACATCAGAACTGTATTTACATGTAAATCTAAATATGGTGTTTGTGCAAAATGTTACGGTCGTGACATGTCATGCAGAAACAGAGTTAGAGTTGGTGAAGCAGTCGGTGTTATTGCTGCTCAATCTATCGGTGAACTTGGAACTCAGCTTACCATGAACGTGTTCCACGGTGGTGGTACTGCAACCCAAGACGATATCACAGCAGGTCTTCCTAGAGTTGAAGAAATCTTTGAAGCAAAAAAACCAAAAGGTGTTGCGGTTATTTCTGAGATTTCTGGTAAAGTTACAAAGATTGATGAACCAAAACAACAAGTTACTGTTATGAGCGATGATGGCAGTGAAGTTGTTTATGGAACACCTTATGGTGCAAGATTCAAAGTTGCCGTTGGAACACATGTTGAACCAGGACAACGTATCACCGAAGGTCCAATCAATCCACATGACATTTTAAAGACTCGTGGTGTTCGTGATACACAAGACTACATGATTGTCGAAGTTTTGAAAGTTTATCACAAATCAGGTGTTGACGTTAACGACAAACACCTTGAAATCATTATTCGCCAAATGTTAAGAAAAGTTAGAATTGAAGATTCTGGCGACACAACAATGCTTCCAGGCGACTATGTTGATATGTTTAAGTTTGAAGAAGAAAATGAAAGAGCACTTGCTGAAGGCAAAGAACCTGCAACTGCAAAACGTGTTCTTCTTTCAATCACAAAATCAGCACTTGCAACTGACAGCTTCCTTTCAGCTGCATCATTCCAAGAAACAGTTAGGGTTCTTACAGATGCTGCAATCAAGGGAAGTGTTGATAACCTTGTTGGTCTTAAAGACAACATCATTATTGGTAAGCGTATTCCTGCTGGAACTGGTCTTAAGAAATATCGTGATATTACTCCAACTGAAGTTAATATTTACGAACCAGAACTTGATGATAAGCCAGAAGGTGAATCTCTTGCTGAAGACGATGAACTTGGTGAAAACGAATAATTAAAGATGTTTTCAAAGCTTAAAACTTGAAAGTAAAATTTAAAAATAAAAAGACATACCAAATGGTATGTCTTTTTTGTATTTTCGTTTTTCTATGTTTTATTTATTTGTGTTTGGTTGGTTTCGGTTGGTGTGGCTGGCTGGTAGTCGATATAAACAAACTCAGTGTATTTTTCAGAACATTCCTTCATAAAGTTGTAACATTTATCGCGAAGTTCTTTTTGTGCTTCTTTTTTTGTTTTTGTTAGGTCAGGGTAAAATGCATCACTAACATAAACTGTTATATTTGCTTTGCGGTGTTTTGCAAACAAACCCTTTGGCTTGCTGTAGGCAGTGAAAAAAGCAAAGACTGGTGAATTTGTTAAAACAGGGTAGGCAAAAGACGAATCTTTAAAATTTCTAACGCCAGTGTAATATGGCCAAATGTGTGCTTCTGGAAAAATTGTTATGTTGTAGCCCTTTTTGTTGTAATATTCAACTGCTTTTGTGAAGTTGCGCATACCTGAAAGATCATTTGGAACTGGAACTCCGCCCAAAAGTTGGATAATGTTTTTCATACCTTTTATTGAAACAGTGTCTGGCGAAACCAAAATTTTATTACGTCTTGGAATTGAAATGATATTTGGAGTGTATGCGTCAATTGTTGCTGTGTGGTTTCCGTAGAAAAACATACCATTTTTTTGCTTGCGTTGAGCTTTTCGAACGGCTTTTCTATTCACAAACTTAACACGTTTAAACAGCTTGCAATAAATGGTTACAACTGGTATTGCAATCACATTATAAACCAAAAAAGTGAAAAATCTCCAAATTGGATTCTTGTGTATGTATTTAAAATTTTTATCGATAGTTTTTGCTTTTATGTGTGTTCCTGCAAAGTCATCGTTGAGTTCATCATTGTAATAAACAATTTTTGGTTCATACTGGGTTGTTTTCTTCTGATTTTTTCTTTTCACTTATAACCTCAATCATCATACTTTCCATTTCGTGCATACATTCTTCCTGATCCAAAACTTTTGCGGATTCAAGATACTTCTTTTCGTAAAGTTTTCTATCTGCTGGGCGTTCAAACCAATAATCTATAACTCTTGCCAGGTCTTTTGGATTTCTGTTTTTGAAAATACATTTTTTGTCAACAGCAAAATATTTTGTTGCTGAAAGTTTTGAGTCTGAAACGATTGTGAGTTTTCCGCAAGCGATAGCTTCAAGGCAAGCGATACCTTCAAGTTCAATTTCGGCAGGGTGAACATATATATCTGCGTAGTTCAAAACGTCGATGATATCAGTTCTGGTGAAACACTTGAAAATTGGTGCAACAGGAAGTTTTTTTGAAAGCTTTCTGTAATATTTTTCCTTGATACCTTGACCCGCAAAAATGAGTTGAATCTTGTCTTTGTGAGCTGAGTGCATAACAGCTTTGATGAGAGTGTCTTGTGACTTTTCTCTAGCATATCTGCCGGTGCTCAAAATAACAAACTTATCTTTAAACTCAATAGGTTTTTGAACTTCACGGGGCTTTACATAATCATGCACACCATTTGAAATAACATATCCTGGGGTTTGGTGCTTGATATTCTTTTCAAAAATATCACGAATAAATTGCGTTGGGTAGTGAATGCCGTCGCAATATTGATAAACATGCTTCCAGATATATTTATAAACAAATTTGTTAATAGGTTTGATTTTGTTGAGTTTAAAGTAGCTGGTCAAATTTTCTGCCTGCATATGGAATCCTGCTGTGATTGGAACATTCATTTCATGAGCAATCTTTGTTGCAGCCATTCCAAGACTCAGCGGAACAATAATATGAACAAGGTCGGCGCCTTCAATCGCTTTGCGAATAATTTGTTCATCTGGTTTTGCAAGTGTAACACCAACTTTGTGAACATATGCATTCAAAAATTTTCCAAAATTTGCATTTGGAACAACAAAGTAATCTTCTTCACCATTTTTTGATTGGTCAGCACAAAGTATTCTAACTGTGTGGCCCTGTTTTTTCATAAAACGGACGAGATTCATAATGGCAACAATTGTGCCATTTGTTTCTGCACCCATAACGTCTGTTACAATAGTAATAGTCATATTCTTTTCCTTTGTGATTTTGTATCTATATTATAAATAAAGGAAAATTGGTTGTAAATAAAAACAGTTACATTTTTATATAATGTAAAAATTTTCATTCCACTAAAAGTAGAGTGGTAGAG
>CAKVMF010000121.1 GCA_934771675.1 uncultured Clostridia bacterium | reverse complement strand
GCATAAAAGCTGGTGAAAAGGTTGCAATTGTTGGCCCAACTGGGGCAGGAAAAACTACTATTGTTAATCTTCTAATGCGTTTCTATGAAATGAATGAAGGAGATATAAAAGTTGATGGTGTTTCAATCAAAGATATGACTAGAGAACAACTTCGTGATATCTTCTCAATGGTTTTGCAAGACACTTGGCTTTTTGAAGGAACAATTCGTGAAAACTTGGTTTACAACAAACAAGGTATCACTGATGAGGATTTGAATAGGGTTTGCCATGCGTGCGGACTTGAACATTTTATCAAGACTCTTCCAAGTGGCTATGACACAATTTTGTCTGACGAAACAAACGTTTCAGTTGGCCAAAAACAATTGCTCACCATTGCAAGGGCAATGCTTCAAAACGCTCCAATGCTTATTTTGGATGAAGCAACCAGCAATGTTGACACCAGAACTGAAGTTTTGATTCAACAGGCAATGGATAAGCTCACCACTGGAAGAACAAGCTTTGTTATCGCTCACAGACTTTCAACAATCAAAAATGCCGATTTGATTTTGGTTTTGAAAGACGGCGATGTTATTGAGTCTGGAACTCACAAAGAATTAATCAAACAAAAAGGTTTCTATGCTGAACTTTACAACAGCCAGTTCTCACTTGAAGGAACAAATTTGATTGATTAAAATTATCAAAATTTATCTCTTGAATCCGGTTGGATTTGAGAGATTTTTTTTGTTATGTTTATATTATTGCTATAATTTTGTTGCTAGAAAATCAAAAAAGATATAAAATATTTTTATATGGGAATAATGTATTCAAAATGTAAAAATTGTGGTAGTGACCTTGTGTTTAATCCAAAATCAAATTGTTTGACTTGCAAACATTGTGAATCAAACTATTTTTTGCCAAGCAAAAGAAAGGATGCCGTTTTAGTTAGACAATATAGTTCAGAGTTTCATCCAAACCAACTTTGCCAATTTTTAAAGGCATACAAGTGCAATTCATGTGGAAACGTTTATTATATTTCAAGTGAAGAAAGGTCAAAAAAATGTCCATGCTGCGGCGGTGCATCCGTTTCACTTATTGAAGATAATGGATATTCTGCGGATGGTGTTATTCCATTTTCAATAACAAAAGAAGAAGCTGCAAAAAAGTTTCAAGACTACTTAAAAACACACAAAAGTATTCCAAAAGAACTTCAAAAACTTGCTGAAAACCAAAAACTTATGGGTGTGTTTGTGCCTGTTTGGAATTTTTCGTTTAATATCAATGCAAGTTATTCAGCAAATTTGAATGAATTGAAAAAGGATGAAAATGGCTCTTATTATTCAGTCACAAAACCTATTTTTGGTGACAAATATAAAAGAGTAAAATCTTTTGACGAGTCTGCAACATCTGCTCAAGACGACGCATTCCTTGAACTTTTTGATGAAAATGATTATGCAAAAATCATTCCATTTTTGCCCGAATACACTTATGGTTACAGAGTTGATTCAGTTGATAAAAATATTCATGATTACTATTATCAAATCACTTCAAAAGCTGAAAAAGGCATGCAAGAAGATATCAAAAAGTGGCTCAATTCAAAATATAAAGAAGTTTATGAAATTCAAACAAGAGCTATTGCAGATGATGTGTTTTTCAACTTCACGTATGTTCCAGTTTATGTGAACACTTTCAACTATAAAAACAAGGTTTACAAAACTTATATCAGTGGAACAACTGGAAAAATTATCGGCAAGCCACCAAGGTCAACTGCTTCAAAAGTTAAAACATTTTTAAAAACTGTTTTGCTACTGGGTGCTGTTGCTGCTATAGCGTATTTATTTCTAAAATAACCCCACAAGGAAAAAATTGCTTGTGAAACTGCAGAATTTCTAAAAAGTTCACACAGTCATGTACTTCGTTGTACACTCCTGCGTGAACTTTTTCTTATTCTTTGTCTGACAAGCAATTTTTGCCTTGTGGATATTTCCTTGAATTAGGTGTAATAAAAATTCTAGACAGTCATGTACTTCGTTGTACACTCCTGCCTAGAATTTTTTTTGAGCCTTGTTTCTTGCTCGTTTTTTGACGATTGGAGAAAGGAATAGTGTTCAAAAAAAACCAGACACTCATTTACGTTTTAGTAAACTCGTGCCTGGAAATTTTTTTATTCTTTGCCTGATATCCTATTTTGCCTTGTGGCTACTAAATAGGATTATGAAAATTTCGATTCACTTTAAAAGTGTTTTACAAAAATATTTTAAAAGCAATGCTTTTGTCAAGATGAGAAAGAAATTCTTTTTCATCTTTTTTTGTTCCAACAATTGCGTTATAGTGGGTTGGTATAACAAGCCTTGGTTTTATTATATTTGTGAGAGCGGCGGCTTCAATTCCATTCATTGTGTATGTTCCGCCAATTGGAACAAACAGCACGTCACATTTGAGTTGCTCAAGTTCATTTGTTTTGTCGCTATCACCAACAACTGCAAAGGTTTCTCCATTTATAGTCAGTTTATAACCAACCCAGCCAAACTCTTTTTTATGAAATGGCTTTGTTATGTTATAAGCAGGGAACGTTTCAACAGTTGCTCCCAAGAGTTCAAATTTTTCGTTTGGGCCAACAAATATTTTTTTATTGTACTTATAGTTTTCATCAAGAACAGGTTTTGCGTCTTTTGTTGCAACAAAGATTGTTTCTTTTGAAACGATTTTGTTTATATCTTCTATGCTCAAGTGGTCATAGTGCGTGTGTGTCAAAAAGATAGCTTTTGCTTTTCTTAGATTGTCGGTGATATTATATGGGTCAAAGAAAAAATCATTTATTTGAATTGAACTATGTGAATTTACATTGATTTTTGCGGTCATATGCACTCCTTTTTGTGTTACTTTTTGCTCTAAAATGTAATATATTTTTGAAAATTCGACTGTTTTAATTTAAAATAGGTTTGTAAAATCCTTTATTTTATATAAAAATAATAGCAAATTAGAAAAAACTTGGCAACTTAAAAATTTTTAATAAAATTATTTATATTGCAAAAAAATAAAAAAAATAATATAATGAAGAATGTTATAAGGGAGAAAAGCGAGATAAATATGGACTTTGGGAAAAAGATTTTTGGGAATGACGGCGTATATCTTGGTATAGATGTTGGTTCAACAACAATTAAACTTGCATTATTCAAAAATAATGAGTTGATTTTTCATTGTTATGAAAGACATCTTTCAATGATAAAACAAAAAGTTCTTGAACAATTAAAGAAAATAAAACCACTTGTTGGCGATGATGTTCTGCATATTGCATTTTCTGGGTCATCAGGGCTTGGAATTTCAACTGAAGCAGGACTTCCTTTTGTGCAGGAAGTTTTTGCAACGAGTGAACTTGTAAAGGCTCTTCAAAAAGACACGAATGTTGTTGTTGAACTTGGCGGCGAAGATGCAAAAGTTATCTTTTTTGATCACGGAACAGATGAGCGTATGAATGGAACTTGTGCTGGTGGCACAGGTGCTTTTATCGACCAAATGGCAACTCTTATGAACGTTTCAAATGAAGAACTTGACAGGCTTTCACTTGAAAGTGAAAAGATTTATCCTATTGCTTCAAGATGTGGTG
>CAKVMF010000120.1 GCA_934771675.1 uncultured Clostridia bacterium | reverse complement strand
CTTGTCGTTTTGGGGATTGACTCATTGCTTTCTTGGATAATAAGCCTTATCGTTAATATTTAAAATCAAGCAATTTGCTTGTAGGGGAATTTGATATGATTGATACATCAAAATTAGATGAGCCAAGATGGTATGTTCTTCATACTTTTACCGGCTATGAAAACATGGCAGTTGACAATCTCAACAAATGTATTGCAAAAAACAACCTTCAAAACTACATTTTGGAAGTTAAAATTCCAATGGAAACTGTTATTGAAGAAGGCAAAAATGGCAAGAAAAAAGCTGTTGAGAAAAAACTTTTCCCATGCTATATCTTGATTAAGATGAGATACACAGACTCTTTGTGGCACACAATTGTTAACTCAAGGGGTGTAACTGGATTCGTTGGTCCTCAAGGCCGTCCACTTCCACTCACTGATGAAGAAGTTAAAAAGATGCACCTTGAACCAGTTAATGTTGATGTTAACGTTGAAGTTGGTCAACAAATCAAGGTTGTTGGCGGAGCTCTTGATGGCTTTGTTGGAACAATCCTTTCAGTTGACGCAGCAAACGGAAAATGCAAAGCAGAAGTTGAAATGTTTGGCAGACCAACCGCTGTTGATGTTGACTTGTCACAAATCGAATTGTTGTAAAAAATAGTTGCATTTATTTATATTGTTATAATCGGGTTGCCGCCCGTTTATATAAAGTGGGAGAGATAAATTTATTCATATCTCAAAAAACCACGTATTCTTGAAAAAGAGAATAAAGGAGAATTTTATGGCAGCAAAAAAGAAAATTAAAGCAGTCGTAAAAATCCAAATCCCAGCTGGAAAAGCAACCGCTGGTCCTCCAATCGGTTCAAGCCTTGGACCTCATGGAATTAACATTGGTCAATTTGTTAAGGATTTTAACGCAAAAACTGCAAATGAAGAAGGAATGATTATTCCAGTTATCATGACTATCTATGAAGATAGAAGTTTTGATTTCATTTTGAAAACACCACCAGTAGCCGTTCTTATCACAAAAGAACTTGGTCTTGAAAAAGGTTCAGGTGTTCCAAACAAAACAAAAGTCGGAAAACTTACCATGGCTCAAGTTGAAAAAATCGCAAAAATCAAAATGCCTGATCTTAATGCAACTTCTCTTGAAGCAGCAATGTCTATGGTTAAGGGAACAGCTCGTTCTATGGGCGTTACAGTTGAAGGTTAAGGAGGCTAGATCATGAAACACGGAAAAAATTATGAAAATGCTTCAAAAAAGATTGAAGCCGGAAAACTTTATGAGCCAGCTGATGCTCTTCAAATGGCTGTTGACACTGCAACTGCAAAGTTTGATGAAACAATTGAAGTTCACGTTCGTTTGGGCGTAGATCCAAGATCTGCTGACCAACAAGTTCGTGGAAGTGTTGTTCTTCCAAACGGAACAGGTAAATCAGTTAGAGTTCTTGTTATCGCAAAAGGTGACAAGGCTGACGCTGCAACAAAAGCTGGTGCTGATGTTGTTGGTGCTGAAGAAGTTATCGACAAGATCATGAAAGAAGGTTGGTTAGACTTTGATGTTTGTATCACAACCCCTGACATGATGGGTCTTGTTGGTAGATGCGCTCGTGTGCTTGGACCTAGAGGTCTTATGCCAAACCCAAAGAGCGGAACAGTTACTATGGATGTTGAAAAAGCTATCCATGATGTTAAAGCCGGTAAGGTTGAATACAGAGTTGACAAATTTGGTATTGTTCATGCCGCAATTGGTAAAAAGAGTTTTGGTAGTGCAAAACTTCTTGAAAACTATGACACATTTATTGATGCCATCGTTAAAGCAAAACCACAAGCTGCAAAAGGTCAATACATCAAATCTATCAATGTTGCTAGCACTATGGGACCTGGGGTTAAGGTTATTTACAGAGTAAAATAATCCCAACCGTCAAAAATGGGGCAATTAAGTGCGTCATACAAAAAAATCTCACACAGTCATGTACTTCTTTGTACACTCCTGCGTGAGATTTTTTTTATTCCTTCTTTCTTACCCCATTTTTGACGGTTGGTAGAAGAGAACTTCGTTTCTAAAAAAATTCTAGACAGTCATGTACTTCTTTGTACACTCCTGCCTAGAATTTTTTTTGAGCCTTGTTTCTTGCTCGTTTTTTGAAGGTTGGTTATTTCTACGAATATGGTGCTTTTCGTGAGCAATTTATACAATAAGTAGGAAAGCATAAAACAAGCATGTCGCCCTGAGGAAGCCGTAAGGCTGACGTGAGGGTCTATTCCGCTTAAAAGCTAACGCAAGTTTGCTATATCATTATTTTAATTCAACAAAAAAACCACGGTGGGTTTACGGAAAGGTAAAACGCAGCGTGGTTTTTGTTTGTGTTTGTTTAGTTTTTAAGAGCGGTTTCTATATCGTCAGTGCCGTTATTTGTAAGCGAAGCCAATTCTTTTTTAAGTTCAATTATTGAAAGGGTAAATAAGTATGGCTTTGATAAAAACAGAAAATCTAGATCGGATTTTGGGTAGCCAAGGCTGATTAAAACATTGCAATTTTGAACAAATTCATCAAAGGTTGCAACTTCAAGAGATGGTTCCATTGTTTGCATATCTTGAATTTCAGCATCTGACAAATTGTAGGACTTTAAAACTTCAACTATATTTTTATCCATACATTACTCTCCATATTGTGTTTCCAAGAAGGTTTTTTCTTCTGGTGAAAACTCAAAATTTTCATGTTTCAAGTTTTGTTTCATTCGTTCAATGTTTTCTTTTGTTAGTGGATACATTTTCATCAAGTCTTCACTGCTAATGCCATACTTTTTTTGGAAAAGTTTTTCACAAAGCAACAAATTTGAAAGTTTTGGATTAGCATTGGTTTCGTTTGCAAAATACATCATTCTTGCAAAAGTTTTGTCTTGGCAAGTGATGTGCCAGCCCCAACGCATAATTTCATCACGTGGTGCAACCTGCCTTAAAATAAGCATTCTAACTTTCAAGTTGTTTGCCGGAACGCTAAACACATTTGCAAAGTTAGCTAAAAACTCTTTTGGCAAGCCAACGTCTTGAATTTGTTTTTTCTTTTCGTCAAGGCTTTCCTTTGAATATGCCAAAAGGTTAGGAAGGTCTTTCACCATTCTTGAAAACTGATCTTTTGTTAAGCCGTATTCTTTTGTGAAATACACAATCTTGTCATTCATACTTTCTCTTGACAAGCTCAAAAGTGATGGCAATCTTTTTAGCATTGAAATAAATTCTTGATTTTCAATACCAAAAGTATGTTTAAAATAATTTGCCTTTTCGTCAATATTTTCCTTTGTGTAATTCAAAAGGGCAGGCATTCTCTTTACCATTGCTGAAAATTCATCTCTGGTGAGATCAAACTCTGATTGATAAAACGCAACTTTTTCATTGACGCTATCGGTTGAGTAAGCAAGCATGCATGGAAGGAGTAAAGACATTTTTCGAAGTTCTGGAACTGTTAAATCAAATTTTGAAAGGTAATAATTTACTTTTTCCTTCATGGTGTCGGTTGAAAAATTGAATATATTTGGCATACGTTTGATGATTTTTGTGAATTCTTCACCATTAAAGCCAAAGTCATTTAAATAAAAACTAATCTTTTCATTGAGATTTTCTTTTGAACAACTGATGAT
>CAKVMF010000119.1 GCA_934771675.1 uncultured Clostridia bacterium | reverse complement strand
TGTATTTCACATCCGGCCAGCTGTGCCGCCTGTTCGAAGCCTACCGCTTTGGTGCAAAAGACGAGGATGTGCCCAAAGAAGATCCTATGGAAGACCTGCTGGATGCAGATTTATTGATTATTGATGACCTTGGCACTGAACCAATGATAAACAATGTCACCGTAAACTACCTTTACAACCTTGTTAGTGAACGTGCAAGATTCAGCAAACCAACAATTTTCACAACAAATATAATCAGTGACAAAAACAACGGAATTATGGATAGATATGGCGAGCGAATATACTCAAGAATTGCAAACAAAGACAACGCCATTTTGCTCGTTCTTGAAGGCGATGACTTAAGAATTAAGAAAAATCCGTCAAACGCGTGCAAATAATTATTAAAATATAATCAAAATCTTTCAAATTTATTGACTTTACCGCATTTTTGTGGTTTAATAAATGTAACTATAGGACAAAAATTTAAAAAAATTAAAGGAGAAAACTATGGCACAAACTATTGAAGGCTTAAAGAAAAAAGCTAGAAGAGAAGCTGGATCAGCTAGAGTTGAACACAACTACACTCTTCCAAAACTTAACAATTGCATTGCAATCATTGACCAAAAACTTGCAAATCGTAAAGATAAGGACGAATCTGATGTTGTCAACCAAAAGCTTATTGAAATGAAAGCAAGATATGAAAAGGCTAGAAATGTTATTTTGAACTATTACACAGCAGCAAAAGAAGTTTCACCAGCATCAATTATTGGCCAAAGAAACACATTGACCGTTGCAAAAATTGTTGGACAATATGGTTTCCATCCTACTGGCCTTTTTAAAGAACAAAATATGCCAAAATACAATCTTGCTGACACTGTGTCTGATTATAGGGGATTGGTTCTTGGAACTGCCGCTGTTGCAGGTGGTATCGCCGCAGCAAATGCAATAACTGGAAAAGTTGCACAAAAAACTCTTGCTGAAGTTATTAAAGAAGCTCTTAAAAATGTTTGGGGAACCAACGCAGGAAAAGTTGTTGTTATAGCTGGAACAGTTGCCGCCCTTTCACTCTTCATTGCTCAAGTTCCAAAAGTAAATAGAACAATAGCAAGAGCTCAACAACATCAAGCTGAAATTAATGCTTCAGTTAACGAAGTTATGAATGAAGCAACAAAAGATGAAAATTCTGCTTATGGTATGGTAAACAAAAACAATGGCGACCACGAATGGGGTGAAGCTGATTTTGAGGCTCTTGAACTTAACAAAGAAGTTAAGAAAAAATTGTATGACCTTTTGGGAGATCCAAACTCAAATCTCACAGAAATTCAAAAAGCCAACCTACTTAAAAATATGAGAAGTTATGAAGCTTATGAACAAAAGAAGATGGAAGAAGCCACAAAGGATGAAACTGCTGCTAGAGAAAGTGCAAAACAAGCAAGACTTGAAGAAGAAGGAAAACAAAAAATTATTGCTAAAGTTAACAATCTCCGTGCAAATATAGATGATGCTTCTCCAGAGAACGCAGCTTACAAAGACAAAGTTATTGCAGGACACAAAAAAGAAACAGTCGATAATCTTAAGGCACAAAAGGCTTCAGATGGAAAAATTCAAGCTGAAGAAAACCTTGTTAATGAATTGGATACAAACCAAAACTTTAAAATTGCAAACAACCAAAATCTTACAGACGATAAAAAACAAGCTATTGACAATTTCATCGATGCAGTTGCTGGAAGATTAAAATCTCTAACAACTCCAGTTCTTGACCCAGCAAAAGTTGATTCTTTGTTGGCTGAAGATGATGTTAAACTTGAAATTTTGAAAGTTTCATCATTCACTGTAAGTGCAAACAAAACAACCTTCACTATAGCAAGCAACAATTTAAAAGACTTCGTAAACAATCATGAAACATATTTAGGTCTTGGTAGTAGCGTTGCTGCATTGTCAGATGCTTCTGATTTAACTTCAACAGAAGATTGTCAATTTGATCAAGTAAATGATATGAAATCACTTGATGATCAAGTAAATCTCGTTGGTTTAGCTGTTAATCTAGATAAGAACATCGTCAAAAAGTTAGTTGAAGGAACAACTCTTGATGCTACCGAAACAGCTGCTTACACTGCCAATAAAACAGCTTATAATGAATATGCTAAACGTCTTGGTTTTGGTGACAATTTCTTTGATAATGAAACCGCTCATCAAAAAAATAATAAAATTGACACAAGAGTTCAGGCCATTAACAACGGAACCGATGCAGCATTTAACACTGAAGCCGCTCAATATTATGATAAAAATAAAAATGATTTTGAATTTATTTCAAAATTGCACCCAGAAATGAAAGATACTTTGCAAGAACTCAAAGATAAAGGTTTAACAGCTGCACAACTTATAAAAATTATTGAAGAACAAAATAACCGTGAAATGGCAACCACTGAAAGTTTGCTCAGAAGTTAGGATTTAAGGAGAGAATGTTATGGAAAATAAAATGAAATATAAAACAGAAGTTTTCACCGCTGATGAAGTTAAAGAACTTGGCTTAACTGCTGAAGAAGTTGAACTTTTCAACGATGCTGAAGCAGATGTTGCAACAGCTGAAACACTTCCTGAAAACCCAAATGAAATTTTGAATAAATACTTAAAACTCATTCCAAACGATTTTGAAAAAGCAATGACAGTTTTGTCACAAATTGCTGAAAAAGATCCAAAGTTTTTCATTCAATTGCTTTCAATGTATTACTCACTTGAATCTGTAACCGAAGCACCAAAAGCTGAAGTTCAAAAAGTTACACTTTCAGATATCAAAACAGAAAAGAACGACGAACTTATGAATCGTTTGCTCGCAAAATTGTAATAAACAATTTCATAAATAAGTTTATAAGTTATTTTATAAGTTATTCAAAAACAATTTATAATAAAAAATGCACTGCCCTACCGCCGTGCATTTTTCTTTGTCATTATTAATATCGCTTTCCACTTTTACAAAAAAAACACCATGGTTGAGTTTTACCATGGTGTTTTTTATTTTATTTTTATTGAATTTTTATTAAATTTTTATTCTTCAATAGGTTCGTCGATAATGATTGGTTCTTCATTGGTTTCGCCAGTGATATCTTCTGCAACGGTATCTGCAATTTCAATACATGAAACTGTTGAGCCGCCTGAAAGTCGCATAACTTTTACACCAATAGTATCTCTTGTGATTTTTGAAACGTCTTTTGCTGGGATTCTTATGATTACGCCATTGTTTGCAATAATCATGATATCTTCGTCTTCAGTAACTTGTTTCAAACCAACAAGTCTACCAGTTTTTTCATTGAAGATACCTGCTTTTATACCCTTTCCGTTTCTATTTTGAACCTTATATTCTGAAAGGTCTGTTCTCTTTCCGTAGCCGTTTTCAGTGATTGTCAAAATGTCAGAACCTTCTTTGCAAACAAGCATATCAACAACTCTATCATCGCTAGCAAGGTCAATGGCTTTAACACCCATTGTATCTCTTCCAAGTGGTTTAACATCTTTTTCACTAAATCTAATACATTTGCCTTCGTTTGTGGCAATCATGATTGTGTCATCGCCGTTTGTGTAGTTAACAGCAATAAGTTCATCGCCGTCGCCAAGAGCAATTGCAATCTTTCCAGTTTTTCGAATATTGTCAAACTCGCTTGAT
>CAKVMF010000118.1 GCA_934771675.1 uncultured Clostridia bacterium | reverse complement strand
TTTGAACGTTGCTCATGAACCAATTGATTTAAAAAATCCAAAAGCAAATGAAGGTGCTGCGGGTTATTCATCATATGAACGTGAAAAAATAACAGCACTTTTGGATGCAGGATTTGTTGATACATTTAGAACACTTCACCCTGAAAAACAGGAATTTTCGTGGTGGAGTTATAGATTTAGTGCAAGGCAAAAAAATATTGGTTGGAGAATTGATTACTTTTTGGTTTCAAAAGATATTGAAAACAAGGTTGTTGATTCAAAAATTTTAACTCAGGTTCTTGGAAGTGACCATGCTCCTGTTTGTTTGGAAATAGATTTGTAAAAATTTATTAAATTTTAAAAAGCATCTTGAAATGATGCTTTTTTTGTTGTAAACTTTTTTTGGAGGGAGCTGTTATGAGAGGAATGAGCAGTTATGTAAAAAAAAGTGGATTTTCAAGATATAGGGCAAGTAGATCAAGTGAATTTGGAAAAGAAGAAAGAGTTCGTGAAAGTTCAATTGTTTTGCCATTAGAATTTGGAAGATATTGTGCTGCTTCAAGAATCCATCCACTTTACGGAAAAGATGATGTTGACTTGAAATATTTTGTTGAATTTGATGATAAATTTAATGATGTTCCACATTTTCATTTGCACAAAATGGGTTTAAATGCAAGGCTTGTTAATGGTTCAAGAACAAAAGGTGTTGGACTTGAGTCAGGATTTGTTAATGGCTTGATTTATAAGGACTCTGGAAATTCTTGCGATGGCAATGATGTTAATGATTATATTAAAGATTATGTGCTTTCATTTGTTGAAGACAACAGAAAGACTTTGTTTTTGGTTTATGAGGCATTAAAAAGTAAAAAACTTAAAAAGCTCGGCTCTCTTGATGAAATTTATCAAATTGGACTTGATAAAATTTTTACTAAAAATGAACTTGCAAGCATTGAACGCAGATATGAAAAATTAAGCAATAATTGTAAACAAAAGGAGTTTGATTAAAATTTCTTGATATTTTTATTTTATTGTGTTACAATCTATTTATCCATAAAGAGTGTGCTAGGGACAAGCCCGTTGACCACACAGCAACCTGCAGTGATGCAAGGTGCTAACGCTTGAATTCTATGGGATTATAGAGTTAACTAAAGTCCCGTTTGTGGACTTTTTTTATTGAATTTATGGAAATAAATTTACAAAAGGAAAAATTATGGAAAGAATTTTTACAAGTGAGTCTGTGAATATTGGACACCCAGACAAAACCTGCGACACAATCGCAGATGCATTTCTTGATGAAGCACTTCGTCAAGATAAATATGCCCAAATGGCACTTGAATGTGCAATTAAAGATAATAAGCTTTTTGTTTATGGCGAAACAACAACAACTGCAATTATTGATTATGATAAAATTGCAAGGGAAGTTTTGAGTGAAGTTGGCTACAACGCTTATGAATTTGAAATAATCAAAGAAATCTCAAAGCAAAGCCCTGACATCAACCAAGCTGTTGTTAAAGATGATTTCAAAGCTGGCGACCAAGGTATGGTTTTTGGTTACGCAACAAATGAAACCAAAGAATATATGCCACTTCCAATTATGGTTGCTCAAAAACTTATGCGTGTTTATGAAGATTTTAGAAAAACTTCAAACGGCAGATTTTTTGCAGATGCAAAAAGTCAGGTTTCAGTGCTTTATGGTGATGATGGATATCCAAAAAAGATAGTTTCAGTTTTGGTTTCTGCATCACATAGTGACAGCGTTTCTCATGAAGAAATTGAAAGAGAAATCAAACAAAACGTTATCTTGAAAGTTTTGGAAGAATACAAAGATTTGGTTTTTGATGATATTGAGTTTTTGATAAACACAAGCGGAAGATTTACAATCTGGGGAAGTTTTGGAGATAGTGGCTGCGTTGGAAGAAAAATCATTGTTGACACTTATGGCGGAATGGGAAGAGTTGGTGGCGGATGCTTCAGCTCAAAAAATCCAACAAAAGTTGATAGAAGTGCTGCATATTATGCAAGATATGTTGCAAAAAATGTTGTTGCACATGGTCTTGCTGATAAGTGCGAAATTCAAGCAGCCTACGCAATTGGTTTGGCAAAACCAGTAAGTATGTTTGTTGAAACATTTGGAACAAACAAAGTTTCAAATGAAGAAATTGAAAAGTTTATAAACGACAATTTTAGTTTTGATGTAAACAATATCATTAAAGAGCTTGATTTGCTTAAACCAATCTACAAGCAAACAGCATGCTATGGGCATTTTGGTAGAGATGAATTTTCATGGGAAAAGATTAAAAATATCGACTAATTAAGTGAAATTTATAGAAAATCAATAAAAAATGCGAAAAATAATTAAAAAACAAAAAGCACTGAAATTTTCAGTGCTTTTTTGTTTAAAACTGCAAATATTTTTAGATTTTGTTTAATAATTATATAATTTTTTATAAATTTTTTATAATTTTTGCGAATTTTAATAAATTTCTGCCATGGTTTCAATATCGAGCTCTTCACTATTGTTGTTATGTTTGTTGTTGTCATTATAAAATGCTTTGAAAGATTTGTAACGAATATTGCTGCTTTTGTAGGATTTTACAAATGTTGTGAAACACCCATCTCCAATATTTGTGATAACGGAAACTGGAACAAATCTTCCGTGTTTATATTCACCATTTTTGAGTGGTTCACTTTTGCAATATTCTCTAATTAAAAAACGGTAGTAACTTCTGCTTGCACAATCTTGGATTGGTGCTTCAATTAAAATTAAATGAATATCATAATTGTTTTTAACAAGGCAATCAAGTTGTTTTTCAAGTTTTTCTTGTGATGTTGTTGCTTTTGGAAGAATAAGATTCATTCCAGTTTCGGCAACTTGCTTCAAAGTGTCTTTTGTTGCTTGTCCGCAGAGCTCTTGCATAAGCTCTCTGTCGGTTGGTTTTTTATATAGCTCTGTGAATCCGCCAAAGTAGCCTCTTTCGGTTTCTTCGCCCATTTTGTAGCGGTCTGGGTCGATGATGATTGAATTTGTGCTGTTTTCAATATTTTTTGCATATGTGCTTTTTCCACAACCGATGTTGCCAATTAAAACATAAGCTTGCTTTTCATGTTTTGCATTTTTGTTGAAGTAGGTTACATATTTGTTTACCCATTCGTTATACATATCAATTTTTTGCTTTGAGTCAAGTGTGAATTGATTTTTTGCAATGTTTTCAATCTCAGCTTCGAGATTTTTGATATCTGTCTTAACAATTTTTGGGTCGAGATTATGCTCCAAAGCGTATTTTTCGATGCCTTCGTTTCCAAGCAAATCAATTTCTGTTTGTGAAAGTTCATCTAGTGACTTGTGTTTATAATAATATATCATTTGTAACCTCTCGGTTTGATAGTAGCATAATTTTATGATAGTTTCAATAGCAAATTGACAAAAAAATTTATTTTTAGTAATATTGTATGTGAGGTGAAATTATGATTTATGATATGCATATGCATTCAACTTATAGTGATGGAACTGACAATGTTGAAACATTGATAGACAATGTTAAACGTGCCGGAATTGACTTTTTTTCAATAACTGACCACGACACCGCTCATTCTGGAAGAGAAATTTTGAGCAGGGAAGATTTAAAACAAAAAATCCATGATCTTGGGCTTAAGTATGTTGTTGGAACTGA
>CAKVMF010000117.1 GCA_934771675.1 uncultured Clostridia bacterium | reverse complement strand
GTCTTCACCTTGTGCATTCATAAGGTATTCACCCATAAGTCCTGGTTCACCAGTTGCAGGGTTACGTGAGAATGCAACACCAGTTCCTGATGTTTCACCCATGTTACCAAATACCATTGTTTGAACGTTTACAGCAGTTCCCCATGAATAAGGAATATCGTTCATTTGTCTGTAAACATTAGCTCTTGGGTTATCCCATGATCTAAATACTGCTTTAACAGCGCCCATAAGTTGCTCTTTTGCATCTTGTGGGAAATCCTTGCCGATTGCAGCTTTATAAGTAGCTTTGAAGTCAGCAACAAGTTCTTTCAAATCATCAACTGTGAGTTCAACGTCAAGTTTAACTCCTCTCTTCTTTTTGAGAGCATCAATCTTTGCTTCGAATTCTTTTTTAGAAACTTCCATAACAACGTCAGAATACATTTGAATGAAACGACGATATGAATCATAAGCAAATCTTGGGTTGTTAGTCTTTTTTGCAAAACCTTCAACTGCAACATCATTTAAACCAAGGTTAAGGATTGTATCCATCATACCAGGCATTGATGCTCTAGCACCTGAACGAACAGAAACGAGTAAAGGATCTGATTCATCACCAAATGTTTTACCATTTTCTTTTTCAAGCCAAGCGATGTGCTCGTTGATTTGTTTTTGAATTTCTTCATTAATTTCTCTACCATCTTCATAGTATTTTGTGCATGCTTCGGTAGAAATTGTGAAACCTTGTGGAACTGGGAATCCAAGTCTTGCCATTTCAGCAAGGTTAGCACCCTTTCCGCCTAAAATTTCACGCATGTCTTTGTTGCCTTCAGCAAATTTGTAAACATATTTTTTTGTAGGCATATAATTTTCTCCTTGTTTGATTTTCCGATAGTTTTTCACTACCAGCCAATAAAAATTATATCAAAGCAAAATTTTAAAATCAATAATTTTGAGCAAATTTTTTAAATCACCACAAAATATTGTGATTTTTGTTCAATTTGCAACAAAAAACCACTCCAAATATGGAGCGGCTAAATAATATTGAAAGATTTCATCATATAAATCATATAAAATAAACAAAAGTAAGCGGACAAGCGGAAGATGATTAGCTTCAACTAACTTTAATGCTCTCAATCACATAAATTTCTTTATGGTCAAAATTTCTTCATCTGTACAAAGCCTAAAATCTTTGCATAAAAGTGAGATTATTGAAATCATATCATTTCTAGACAAAAACTTTAAATTAAACAAATTTTCAAAATCAGTCATTTGAATATTTTTTAAAATTGAAACTTCACCATCACTAAGCTCAAGACCATCGCATTTGTTTGCACATCTTGGACAAAGTAAGCCATTGTAATCATATGAAAAAACTTTAACCTTGGGATTTAACTCTTCACCACAACAAGCGCAACTTTCAAGTTCAATTCCATAGCCCAAAACTTTTAAAGCTTCAAGCATAAACTTAACAAACACAATCATTGAGTTTGCCGAGCCATAACAAACAGCATTAAATGCAGATAGCAATGAAACAAAAAGATTTTTTTCTGGATTGTTTTCCTTTATTGTCTTTTCACAGACTTCCAAACAAGCAAGCATAAAAATATAATTGTCAAAATCAGTTGTGAGGTCAAAAAATTGATCAATACTAGTTGCGTTAATAATGGTATAAAAACCTTCTTTTTCTGCAAGCATAAACTCAATAAGTGCAAAAGGCTGAACAGCAAAAGCAAGCTTTGCTTTATTTTTTTTCACACCCCTAGCCCTTGCTCTAATAACTCCAAAATCAAAAGAAAAGATAGTAACAAGTTTGTCGCTATCTTTAAAGTCTTTTGCCGAAATCACAATACCCTTTGTTTTTATTTCTTCCATTGTTAACACCAATTTTTCGCAAAATTTTACTCAAAATCACAATTTTGCATCATTTTTTCATAAAAATTTGCTAGATTTTGCAGTTTTTACATTCCTGGTTGATTTTCTTCTTGCTCTCTTTCAAGCTGTTTTTGCATTTCCCTTGCGCTCACAGCAATCCCATAATCTTGAATCCTTCCAGTTTTCGAAAACAAGTCATATCCAATTTTTTCAACCTTTTTATATGTATCAATTTTATTCATATCTTTGCTCCTTAAATCTAATTCTATCCGGTTGCAGAGATTTTATTCATAAGTAAGTTAAGTTATATGTCTTTTTTAGAAAATCCCAAATCATTCAAAGTTGTTATATCGTCTTTCCAATCTTTTTTAACTTTAACAAAAAGTTCAAGCATAACTTTTTTACCAACAAGTTTTTCAATATCTTGCCTTGCGCAAACACCAATCTTTTTAAGCATATCTCCATTTGACCCAATTATGATTTGTTTGTGTCTTGCGTTATCAGTAATTATATCAGCTGAAATTTTAATAATCTTGTCAGATGATTCATCGTAGTTAGAAATATCAATTGCAAGTCCATGTGGAATTTCTTCTTGCAAATACAAAAGTGCTTTTTCACGAATAATTTCTTGGCACATAAATCTAACAGACTTGTCAGTGTATTCATCTTGTGGATAATATGGATGACCTTCTGGTAAGCACTCAACAAGAGATTTTTCAAGATCATCAATATTAATTTTTCTAATTGCAGAAGTGGTAATGAATTTTTTGATAAATGTGTAATTGTTAAGTTTTGCGAGTATTGGATACATCTTTTCAAAATTTGTTACTTCAATTTTATTGATAACCAAAAATACTGGACATTTTACATTTTGATATTTTTCAATAATCTTAAAATCTTCTTGATTAATTCTAAGAGCATCCAAAACAATAACAATTGCATCAACGTCAGCTGTTGCACCTTCTGTCGCAATAGTCATATATTCCCCAAGTTTGGTTTGTGTGTGTTGAACTCCAGGGGTGTCAACAAAAACAATTTGATAATCCTTTGTGTTTTTTATTCCAAAAATTCTATTTCTTGTGGTCTGTGCTTTTGGACTTGTTATAGAAACTTTTTCTCCAACAAGTTCATTAACCAAGCTGCTCTTTCCAACATTTGGTTTTCCTATAACTGCAACAAATCCTGATTTAAATGCCATAAATCCAATCCCCCTATTTTATAAGCCTGTCCATTTCAATTTCTTTTTTATTCATAATTTCATAGTCTGAATCTTTAATGTGGTCATACCCCATCAAATGAAGCATACTATGAATAACCAATTTTTTCAGTTCTTGTTTTGGAGTTTCTCCAAACTCTTTTGCTTGCTCACGAAGTCGTTTTATGCATAGAGCCATATCACCAAAGTGAAAAGCAACATCATTTTCAAAAACTACTTGCTCATTGTTTTTATCAAAAATCTCACCAACTTTTAAGTTTGTTGCAGGAAAAGACAATACATCTGTCACCATGTCAATACCACGAAGTTCATTGTTTAATCGCTTGATTTCAGCTTCAGAAACAAATTCAATAACAACTTCCAAATCCGTTGGCTGGTTCATAAATTTTAAACAATTAAAAGCAACTTCTTTTGCATAAGTTTTTAGCTTGTTATCTGCTCTACCTAAAACAATAATATTGTTTTTCATTTTCAACTCCTAATAAAATTATAACCTATTTTTAGGCAAAAGTAAAATATAAATTAAACAAAAAAGCATACTTGCTAGTATGCTCAAAATAACAATATTTCAGTTTCAATAAA
>CAKVMF010000116.1 GCA_934771675.1 uncultured Clostridia bacterium | reverse complement strand
GTGTTTCATCAGTTGTTTTGACTGAACTCTATCTTATGGGCGGGCTCAGTTTTGGAGCAATCATCACAGGACTTTCCGTTAATGCTGGAATCGGTTTTCTCATTCTGTTTAAAGAAAATAAAAATTTAAAAGAAAACCTATTCATACTTTTTACCGTAATAATTTGTAGTTTGGCAATAGGATACATTCTTAGTTTTTTGCCACTAAATTTTATGTTTTAAAATAATGTGGGTTTTCTAAAGGAAAACATATGGAAAACTCAAAAACAAATCACTTGACCGTTGGTCAAAAACTTAAAAACTTATGGAACTACTTTTCTGTTTATGAAAAAGTTTGGTTCTTTTCAATCTTAGTTTTATCTATAATTATTGCAATACTCTTCCCTGAAGAAGACGCAAATGGTGTAAATGGAAAAATTATTCTTGCACTCTACCTTGCAGATATATTTTTGAATATACTTTGCGAACTATTAATTTCAAAACAGAGCAAATGGAACTTTATTGTTTCACTATTTGTTGAAATTGTTGAAATTGTCACACTCCTTATTTTGTCAGCAAGATTCGCAACTATGCTTTCAACTCTCTTTTTCTGGATACCAATTGACATCATATCTTTCATAAACTGGAACAAACACAAAGATGTCACTGAAACTGAACTCACTGTTGTTCGTAAACTCAAATGGTGGCAAGCATTAATACTCATTGCAATAACCATTGTTTGGACCGCTGGTATTGGCTATCTTGTTGCAGCTTATGGACCAGATTCAGATTTTTACGCTAGTGAAACAATTGAAAAAGCCGTTGCATACCTTGATGCCTGTGCATCAATATTTGGAATGGCAAACGGATTATTGATATTATTAAGATTTAGAGAGCAATGGATCACTTGGTATCTTTCATGCATACTTGAAATCGTTATGAATATTTTGCTTGGTCAATGGGTTCTGCTTGTTTTGAAGTTTGGATACCTAACAAACACAACTTATGGCTACATCAAATGGACAAAATATATCAACAAAAAACCATCAACAATCAAGACAAGCGAACAAATTGCCTAATTGTAATAAACAAAATTTATAATCAAGACGGGAAATACCCGTCTTTTTTATATGATTCACATTTTTACACAAAAACTTGTCAAGTAAAAAAATGAAACTTTTAAAAAAATTCTTTTTGCATGATTTTGAATAATAATGAGAATTTGACTTGTTTTTGCAAAAACCTAACAAAAATGTTGAACTTTTTACATTTTTATTATTTTACGCAAAAATTTGTCCATTTTTGACCAATAACAAAATTTATATATTTTAACCAAAAAATGGCAAATATCACAATATGTTGGGTTTACAAGTTGACACTAAACACAAAATATATGTAAAATGTGTGCAGTAAAAGTTTGAGGAAGGTGGAATAATGAAAGTCATAAAAAGAAATGGCGATTCAGTAGATTTTGATCAAAACAAAATTTCTATTGCCATTGGTAAAGCAAATAAAGAAGTGAAACCAGCCGAAAGAGCAACAAGTGATGAAATTGATAGTATTATTGAATACATCGTTGGGCTAGAGAAAAAAAGAATACTTGTTGAAGATATCCAAGATATCATTGAAGAGAAACTCATGGAGCTTGGTCACTATGAACTAGCAAAAAGATATATCATTTATAGATATAATCGTATGCTTGTAAGAAAATCAAACACAACTGACCAAAGTATAAAAGAACTCATTGATGGTGAAAGTGAATATTGGAACACAGAAAATTCGAATAAAAATGCAAAAATCGTAACAACTCAAAGAGATTATCTTGCAGGCATCACAAGCACAGACATCACTAGAAGATTTTTGCTCCCTGAAGATGTTGTTAAAGCTCACGACGAAGGTATCATACATTTCCATGATGCTGACTATTTTGCACAAAATGCTCTTCATAACTGTGATCTTATCAACCTTGAAGATATGCTACAAAATGGAACAAACATCAATGGCGTAATGATTGAAAAACCACACAAGTTTTTAACAGCAATGACAATTGCAACACAAATCATCACAGCGGTAACATCAAGCCAATATGGTGGAGCAACCGTAACAATGACTCACCTTGCTCCATTTGTTCGTGATAGTTACAATCGCTATCTTGAAAAATATAAAGCCCGCGGACTAGCTGAAGACCTTTGCATTAAATTTGCAAAAGAAGACGTTGCAAAAGAAATTAAAGATGGCGTTCAAACATTCCAATACCAAGTAAACTCAATGACAACCACAAATGGTCAAGCACCATTTTTGAGTGTATGCTTGTATCTTGGTGAAACCGATGAATACAAAGAAGAACTTGCAATGATTATTGAAGAGTTTTTAAAACAACGTATTTTGGGTATGAAAAATGAAAAAGGTGTTTACATCACACCAGCCTTCCCAAAACTCTTGTATGTTCTTGAAAAGGATAACATTGAAAAAGATAGCAAATACTATTACTTAACAAAGCTTGCTGCTGAATGCACAGCCAAGCGTATGGTTCCTGACTATATTTCTGAAAAGATTATGAAGGAACTCAAAGTTGACAAAAATGGCGAAGGTCACTGCTACCCTTGCATGGGATGCAGATCATTCCTTACACCATACATTGACCCAGAAACAAACAAACCAAAATATTATGGAAGGTTCAACCAAGGTGTCGTTACAATCAATCTTCCTGACGTTGCACTTTCATCACATGGTGATTTTGACAAGTTCTGGAAAATCTATGACGAACGCTTGGAACTCTGCCACAAGGCATTGCAACTCAGAAACCAACGTCTTGAAAAAGCAACAAGTGATGTTGCTCCAATTCTTTGGCAATATGGTGCGCTTGCAAGACTCAAAAAGGGTGAAAAACTTCACAAACTCTTGCATGGTGGTTACTCAACAATTTCACTTGGCTATGCAGGTCTTTATGAATGTGTTAAATACATGACCGGAAACAGCCATACCGATGGTGGAAAAGGTGAAGAGTTTGGTCTTGCAGTTATGCAAAAACTAAACGACAAATGCAAAGAATGGAAAGAAGCTGAAGACATTGACTACAGTGTTTATGGCACTCCAATTGAATCAACAACCTACAAATTTGCAAAATGCTTGCAAAAGAGATTTGGAAAAATTGAAGGAATCACAGATCGTGATTACATCACAAACTCATATCACGTTCCTGTATTTGAAGAAATTGATGCTTTCACAAAACTTAAAATTGAAAGCAAATTCCAAAAGCTCAGCCCAGGCGGTGCAGTTTCATATGTTGAAACTCCAAACCTTCAAAATAATTTGGAAGTTGTTATGCAAGTTATTAGATACATCTATGACAACATTATGTATGCCGAACTCAACACAAAATCTGACTATTGTCAAAAATGTGGTTACACTGGTGAAATCCAAATTGATGACAAACTTGAATGGTTCTGCCCTAACTGCGGAAACAGAGATCACAACTCACTCAATGTTGCAAGAAGAACATGCGGTTATATTGGAACAAACTTCTGGAACAAAGGTAGAACTCAAGAAATTAAAGAAAGAGTTTTGCATATCGACAACAAAGTAGCAAAATAATTAATCACAATCAACGAGGCTTATTATGAGATATAACACAATCAGAAAAATGGACATTGCAGACGGCCCAGGAATAAGAG
>CAKVMF010000115.1 GCA_934771675.1 uncultured Clostridia bacterium | reverse complement strand
TATAGAAGAACGCCCAGAACAAATTTATTTTAATATTGTTCATAACAGCACGGCTCAGCAAGTATGCCGAAACAACCGACTCAATTGAATTTCTTATTAAAACAATATCCGCCGAATCCAAAGCAATGTCTGTTCCAGTGCTTATAGCCATTCCAATATCAGCTCTCGACAGTGCCGGGGAATCGTTAATGCCATCCCCAACCATAACGACAACCTCACCCCTTTCACGAAGCATCATTATTTTTTTGTCTTTATCCGCCGGCAAAACTTCGGCAATGCATTCATCAATTTCAAGTTCATTTTGAACAAACTTTGCGGTTGCCTCATTATCGCCCGTAAGCATAACAACTCGCAGTCCAAGTCTTTTCAAATTTTGAATTGCAACTTTTGCATCTTCTCTTATCACGTCAGCAACTGCAAGAGCTGCAATAACATGAGTTTCATCAAACATCAAAACTGAAGTTTTCCCTAAACTAGAAAATTGCTCAAGCGAACTTTTTGCAATATTTTTGTTATCTTCATCATCTTTTGTTTTTACATTTTTATCAGCATAGGCAAAGTTTCCAACAAAATACATCTTTCCATCAATTTCGCCCTGAACACCATTTCCAGAAGCCTCTTTAAAACTTTCAACTTTTTTCAGATTTTTTTCATCAAATCCGTTTTTGAGAGCAAAGGCAATTGCGTGGTTGCTTCCATTTTCAAGTGATGCAATAATCTGTTTTATTTTATTTTCATCAAAAGCCTCGTCAAAAATTTCAATATCTGTCAAAACAGGTTTTCCGATAGTTAACGTTCCAGTCTTATCAAAAACAATGGTCGTTGCTTTTTGAAGCAATTCAAGTTTTTCAGCAGACTTTATCAAAACACCAAAGTTTGAAGCCCTGCCCGTTCCAACCATAATTGCAACAGGAGTCGCCAGCCCCAGCGCACATGGACAAGAAATAACCAAAACTGAAATTGCATTTGAAAGTGATGTTCCAACATTTTTTGAAATGATAATCCAAATCAAAAATGTTATTATTGCAAGTCCAATAACAATTGGAACAAATACTCCGCTAACCCTGTCAGCAACTTTTGAAATCGGAGCTTTTGAACTTGATGCTTCATCAACAAGTTCAATAATTTGTGCAAAGGTTGTTTCTTTTCCAACTTTTGTTGCAACCATTTGAAATGAACCATTTTCACAAATTGAAGCTGATATGACTGCGTCGCCATTAACCTTTTTTACCGGCACTGACTCACCAGTTATTGATGCCTGATTAACAAGTCCTTCACCTTGAACAATCTTTCCGTCAACCGCTACAATGTCTCCAGTTTTTATAACAACAATATCACCCTTTTGGATGTTTTTTGCTGGAACAACAATCTCTTTTCCATCTTTTAAAATAGTCGCCGTTTTAGGGCTCATTTTAACAAGATTTTCAAGTGCCGAAGTTGTTTTGTTTTTTGAAAGCGTTTCAAAAAATTTTCCAAGAGTAACAAGTGTTAAAATGGTTGCCGCAGATTCAAAATAGAGATTATGCATAAGTTTGTGCGTGAGTTCCATATTCATGTTCACTTTTGAAGCGGCAAGCATGATTGTTACAACAATTCCATAAATGTATGCAGCAGATGCACCAATTGCAACCAGCGAGTCCATGTTTGGCGAAAGAGATACTAGTGCCTTAAACCCAGAAATGAAAAACTTGCGATTAACAACAATAATAATGCTTGTGAAAATCAATTGAACCAGCGCCAGCCAAACCGCATTTTGCATTCCATCAAAAAACCAAAATGTCGGAAGTCCCATCATTGAACCCATTGAAATGTAAAGAAGCGGAAGCAAAATTGAAATTGAAACAATCAAACGAACTTTCATTGTTTGAATATCTTTTCTTTGCATCTGCTTTAATTTTTTCCATTTTGCGGAGTATTCATCATAGTCGTCATCACTTGAAACTTCTGCGTGATATCCAGCCTTGCTAACAGCATCTTCAATCGCTTTTTCATCTATTTTTGTTTCATCAAAAACAACCGTCATCTTGCCAGTCAAAAGATTCACATCAACATCGCTTACACCAAGAAGCACCGACACAGCTCTAGTCACTCTAGCCTGACAAGCAGCACAGGTCATTCCTGAAACCTGAAATTCTCTTTTTAACATATTTCTCCTAAATATATTGTTAACTTAATTTTAAAAATCATATAAATAGTTGTCAAATTTTTAATAAAAAATATGCATAAAAAAACCACGATTTTCACCGCGGTTTAAAAAATTATTTTACACTTTCAATGTATTCGTTTATTTCATTTAAAAATGTTTGTTCGTCATCATTGTTTGTGATGTAACGATCAGCAATACCAATTGGGCCACCCTTTTCAATATTTTCAATTTCTGCCCAATCCCTAGACATTGCTTGCTCTTTTGTGAGCGGACGAATTTTTCTTGTTTGAAGTCTTTTATAGCGAATTTCTGCATCTGTTGCAATGCACAAAACTTCAAAAGCATCACCAAACTCTTCTTTTACATATTTGTATTCACTCCAGCTATACATACTTTCAATAACCACATTTCCCTTTTCAAAAAGTTCACGGATTTGTGGAAGAAAGATTTTTGCATAAATTCCCTTGTCACCAGTAGCACGAAGTTCTTCACGAACCATTCTTTCATTTGCTTCAGTTTTTGGAAGTCCACGCTTTGCAAGAACATCCATTGTTGCCTGACCAAAATAGATTTTTTGAAAACCAGCCTTAACAAATTCATCAACGGCAACCGATTTTCCAGAACCACACATTCCAACAACTGCAATAATTTTATTCATAACATTCTCCTTTCTACACCAAATTTTAAAATATTTATTTTTGCAAGTCAAACAAATAACAAAAAAACAATTTGTTGTATTCATTTTGCACAAAAGTGCGATTTTATGGGCATTTAACCAATTAACCTTTCCAAAACAATTGACTAATATTTTTTTTGATATGTATAATATAGATAGACTGCAAAAGCAGGAAAATTAAACAAAAGGAGTCAATATGAAAAATTATATTGAAATTACTGATGTTGTCGCAAGACAAATTTTAGACTCAAGAGGAAATCCAACAGTTGAAGTTGAAGTCGTTGTTGAAAACGAATATGTTGGAAGAGCCGCTGTTCCAAGTGGAGCATCAACTGGTTCATTTGAAGCTGTTGAACTTCGTGATGGCGACAAATCAAAATATCTTGGCAAATCCGTTGAAAAAGCAGTTAACAATGTTAACACAGAAATCAGAGATTTGGTTCTTGGCATGAATGCACTTGAACAAACAAAAATTGATAACGCAATGATCAAACTTGATGGAACACCAAACAAAGGCAGACTTGGTGCAAATGCAATTTTGGGCGTATCACTCGCCGTTGCAAGAGCTGCTGCAAAATATGTTGGACTTCCACTTTACAATTATATTGGCGGTTGCAATGCAACCACACTCCCTGTTCCAATGATGAACATTTTGAACGGTGGAAAACACGCAGATAACTCTGTTAACGTTCAAGAATTCATGATTATGCCAGTTGGTGCAAAATCTTTTGCCGAAGCACTCAGAATGTGTGCAGAAGTATTCCACAACCTTAAAGCTGTTTTGAAAGGCAAAGGTTATGCAACAGCTGTTGGTGATGAAGGTGGTTTTGCTCCAAACTTGAAGAGCGACGAAGAAGCACTTTCATCAATCGTTGAAGCCGTTGA
>CAKVMF010000114.1 GCA_934771675.1 uncultured Clostridia bacterium | reverse complement strand
TAAAACAACAATCCTATTATCATTTTTTGCAAACTCCTCCAAAATAGCAAGCGAACCATCGGTTGAGCCGTCATCTACACAAATAATTTCTATATTTTTGTAGGTCTGCGAAACCAAACTATCCAAACATCTTCCAAGATATTTTTCAACGTTAAAAACTGGAACACAAATAGAAAATTTAAATTTTTTCATAATCTCCCCTAAAACTAATTTTACACACTGATTATAACATGATAAACACATCATTTCAAACAAAACCTGAAAATATTTCAATATTATACACCAAAATTACCCTTATCTTGAAAATTTTAAGGGGTTGTGGTATAATGTTAGCATGAAACAAGGAGGTTATATGGAAGATTACTTCTTGATTGTTATGGACGCAGCAAACACAATAACCGAACAAAGTCCATTTATCTACAACTATCAACTTTTGAATGACGAAAAAATGCAAAGCGTTATAAAAATCTTGGACAAATTTCAAAAAAACAATGTGGAAAATTTTAAAGTCAAGATTTGCATAATATCAGGTTACTCTGCTGAAAGCGGAAAAGAAATTTTTGAGCAGCTTAGCGAAAAGCATCCAGAATTTATGAAATATGTTGATATCGGATATTTTGAAGGACACAGAATTGACCCAAAAACAGGACGCGTATTTCTTTTTAGAGATATCGACAAAGGCAACATTTTAGATAATGACATAATACCAGCTTATGGTGAAAAGCATATTGCTGGAATGGCATATCTTGGTGACGATCAATTTGACATCGCCCCACTCAAAACAACCCGCAGCTATGGTAATATTTTAAGGTTTGGCTCATATCCATATCAAATCACAACAAAGCATGTTTTTGGATATATTCCAACTCTTCAAAACGCAGACAAACAAACAACATTTACTGAAGCTCTCACTATGATTTCAGACGATGTTGAAAAAATTAAGCAAAAACAATTTGGAGAATAACAAGCAGTTTTGCTTGTTTTTCTTTTTGGTAATTTTGAAATCTTGACTAAACACGAAATGTGTAATAAAATAAAAAAAACGAATCTTGGAGAAAATTATGGAAAAGATAAAAATGGCAATTTGTTATGATTTTGACAAAACACTATCTGTCGACAACATGCAAAGTTATTCATTTATCAAAGCTCTCAATATGAATATTGGCGATTTTTGGAAAGAATGTAATGATTTTTCAAACAAAACCGGTGCAGATGGCATCCTTTCATATATGTTTATGAGTTTAAAAAAGTGCAAGGAAAATAACATTGCCCCAACCAGAGAATTTTTTGCATCATGCGGAAAAGATATTCAATATTTTGACGGCATTGACACTTGGTTTGATCGCATAAATGCTTTTGCTGAAAAAAATGGAATTGAACTTGAACATTACATAATTTCTTCAGGTATAAAAGAAATCATTGAGGGCACTGCAATTGCAAAATACTTCAAAGAAATTTACGCTTGCAGCTATTGTTATGATGAAAAGGGCAATGCTGTTTGGCCTGCAACCGACATCAATTACACAAACAAAACCCAGTACATCTATCGTGTAAACAAAGGCATTTTGAAAGCCAACGACGACTCGGTTAATGATTACATGAACTATGAAGACCGTCGCATTCCATTTGAAAACATCATTTATATTGGTGACAGCGAAACCGACATCCCATCAATGAAACTTCTTCGAAGCAAAAACGGTTTTTCAATAAGCGTTTACAACAACAGCAATCTTCCAGATTATTACAAAGCACTCTTAAGTCACAACCGAGTTGATTACATCGCAAGAGCTGACTATTCAAAAGGCAGCGAACTTGAAATGATTATTCATCAAATCATCAAAGCAATTTATCATAAAGACAAGCTTCGAACATTGAATCGCAAACAGCGCTCTGCGAAATAAACAAAAAACAACCGATTAGTCGGTTGTTTTTATTTGTTTTAAAATCTCACTCAAATATGGTGTTGAATATTTAAGTGTGTAAGCATCTTCGTCAAGCTTGTTCATTGCCGAAACTGGAACGTCATAATCAAGAGCATAAAACACTTGGCTTAATGGATAACTATGCGGCTTAATTTCAATTTCATGGTCAGCGGGTTTATAGATAAAAGGAATTTTTGTTACTTCATGATATTCTTTCCCTTCGCTTGAAACAAAATGATAAGCCCTTGCAATAAACACTTGCTCTCCATCAGCCAAGCACTCACCTTTGATAATTTTTGGAACATAATCTTTAACGTTTTCATGAATTTGATTTTTGATAATTATTCCATCATCAATGCCAACAACAAAATCAAATTTTCCGCCAACATTTTTGAAACATACCTGTGCTTTTTGTTTTGCCCTTTCTGAAATTTCTCCACTTTCAACAACATCATCACCGCTGTAGTCAATATCTTTCAAACAAAAAAATTCAAAACCATCAAATCCGCTGAGTTTTATAAGAGCAGAAGTGAGTTTGAATTTATCGCTATTCGTTGTTGCAATTAATATTTTTTTCATAATTTTTGGCCTTTTTCGCTGTTTTTCATCAATATTTTAACATTTTTTGCGTAATTTTGCAATTTTTTCTGCAATCAAAATTTTAAATAAAAATTTTAAGTTGCCGAAAATTTAAAATAATGCTACAATAATTTTAACAAAAAGGAAATGTTTTTATGTGCCAATTAAATTTGTATATTGTTAAAAATGAAGTCAATGAAAAAAATATGATTGACAATCTTGAACTTTCTCTTGAATGCGGAAAAGCCGAAAAAATTGTCGATGATGATTTGATTTCTGACCTTATGGAAAACTTTGAAAATTATGATTGCTATGCATGTGCAAGCATGGGTTGCAATTGCGGAACCGTTCAATGCTCTCTTGCTGACCACAAAAATTATAAATCTTACAATGAATATTTTGAAGTCCAAAAAAAAGAAGAAAAGGAACTGCTTATAAAAGTTAAAGACTTGCTTGAATCTCCTGATTACAAAGAAAAACTCGCGTCTTACAATGAAGAGTATGAAAAATTGCTAAATGATTGCATGGAGCTGCAAGGCAAAGTGCGTTTTGAAGACTTTCAAAACAGTGAACAACTCAAAAATTTTCAAAAGTTTACCAAAGACAACGAGTTTTATTTCAAGAGCACGCTTTACACTCTTGAAAAATCTAAAGATAGCTTTAACAACAATATTTATGACGCTATTGAAAGTTTGGAAAACAGCCCAGACATGATTCAAAATGAATATAACGATTTGTTAAAACTCATTGATTGGACACTTGAGCTAACTGATGAAATCATCCTTTACTCTTTTTGGCAAGACAATTCACCACTAGTGATTGAATCAACAAAAACCGTTTCAAGAAAAGATTTAAAAATTGAAGATGTTGTATTTTTAAGCTACCATGATGTTTTAAGAATAACAAAGTAAAATTGTTTGTCCAATGGCTACCAACAATCAAAAAAGAGTTTTACAAAAATGTAAAACTCTTTTTATTTTTATAAACCCAAATTATATTGTTTTATTTTTTCAATTGCGGTTTTGTTGAAATCTTTGTAATCCGAAGTTGAATAATCGCAAAGATAAACCGGTGTAACTGAAAGCCATTTTGAAAATCTCTCATCACTTGCAACAGCGGCATTGTTTCTTGCATTCATATCACTAACCGACCAGCCACAAGCAGTATCAAACCAATATTTAAAACTTGGTGTTAACTCAGTTTGAAT
>CAKVMF010000113.1 GCA_934771675.1 uncultured Clostridia bacterium | reverse complement strand
GCGCTTGACTTTGTTATTGGGAAAGGTCCATCTGCAAGATCAATGCGAATTTCACTTCCAAACTTTACGCTTGTTGGAGCAACAACAAAAGCGGGAATGATCACAGGACCACTTCGTGACAGATTTGGTGTTATTTGCAAACTTGAACTTTACTCAAACAGTGAGCTTGAATCAATCGTTAAAAGGTCGGCTGGAATACTTGGTGCTGATATTGATGAACAATCACTCAAACTCATTGCGTCAAGATGCCGTGGAACACCAAGACTTGCAAACAGAATACTCAAAAGAGTTCGTGATTTTGCAGATGTTTTTTCAGAAGGTAAAATTGACAAAAATATTACAGAGCACGCACTTCAAAAAATGGATATTGATGAAGTTGGGCTTGATGCGGTTGACCGCAAGATGCTAAAAGTTATGATTGAAAACTTCAAGGGAAAACCTGTTGGTCTTGACACTCTTGGTGCAATCACAGGTGAAGAAGTTGAAACAATTGAAGATGTTTATGAGCCATATCTATTGCAAATAGGGTTTATTTCAAGAACTCCACGGGGAAGAGTTCCATTGGAACCTGCTTACAAGCACTTGGGTTACAGAATAGAAGACTTTTTAAATTAGTTAAAAGATAAAAAAAAATACAGAAGGATGATTATGGAAATTTTAAAGACGAGTGATTTTTACTACGACCTTCCAGAAGAGCTTATTGCTCAAACTCCGGTTAGTCCACGTGATGCTGCGAGAATGCTTGTTTATGACAAGAAAAACGACAAGGTTGAGCATAAGATTTTTAGAGATTTGATAGATTACTTAACGCCAAATGATGTTTTGGTTATAAATAACACAAGGGTTATTCCAGCAAGACTTTTTGCACATAAAGTTACTGGTGCAAAGATTGAAGTGTTTTTGCTTAAAAGATTAAACTTGACCGATTACGAAGTTTTGATGCGTCCAGCAAAAAAAGCTCCAGTTGGAACAAAGTTGATTTTTAGTGAAAATCTATACGCAGATGTTATTGAAAATCAAGAAGAAATCGGCGGAAGAATAATCAAGTTTAATGTTTCACAAGGAACGCTTGAAGAAGAACTTGACAAAATTGGAGAAGTTCCACTTCCACCATATATTCATGAAAAACTTGAAGATAGCGAAGAATATCAAACTATCTATTCAAAAATAAAAGGTTCATGTGCAGCTCCAACTGCAGGACTTCATTTTACGCCAGAATTGATGCAAAAGATTAAAGATAAAGGCGTGCAAATTGAAGAAGTTACTCTTGATGTTGGGCTTGGAACATTTAGACCTGTAAATGAAGAGAATGCTCTTGACCACAAAATGCACAGCGAAAAGATTTATGTTGATGATGAAACTGCTGAAAGACTCAACAAGGCAAAAGCTGAAGGAAAGAGAATTATTGCTGTTGGAACAACATCAGTTCGAACTCTTGAAGCTGCTGCCGACAGAGTGGGACACATCAAACCTGTTCATGAAGAAACAAACATATTCATTTACCCTGGAGTTAAAATCAAGTTTGTTGACGCATTAATCACAAACTTCCATTTGCCAGAAAGCACACTTATTATGCTTGTTTCTGCATTTATTGGAAGAGAAAAGACTCTTGAGATTTACAATGAAGCAGTTAAACAAAAATATAGATTTTTCAGTTTTGGGGATTGCTGTTTCTTCTTTTAGATGATATAATGCCCCTGCAATTTTATAAAAGGATTAATTATGGATAAGAAATTTTCATTTGAAGAAAAACTGAAATCTTCAAACACTTATGGACGTATTGGCGTTTTGCATACTCCACACGGAGATATTGAAACTCCAGTTTTTATGCCTGTTGGAACAAGGGCAACGGTTAAAGCTGTTGAACCAAGAGAACTTGAAGAAATCAAGGCGCAAATCATTTTATCAAACACATACCACTGTTATCTCAGACCAGGTGCAGACTTGGTTCAAAAGGCGGGTGGTCTTCACAAATTTATGAATTGGAATCATCCAATTTTAACAGATTCAGGCGGTTTCCAAGTTTTTTCACTTGCAAAACTTAACAATATAACAGATGACGGCGTTGAGTTTAAGTCACACCTTGATGGTTCATCTCATTTTTTCACACCTGAAAAGTCAATGGAAATCCAAAATAAGCTTGGTGCGGATATCATCATGGCTTTTGATGAGTGTTCAACCTATGGCGTTGATCACAAATATGCTGAAGAAGCCTTAGACAGAACTGAAAAATGGCTTGATAGATGTATTGCTTATCACAAAAATGACAATCAACTTTTGTTCCCAATTGTTCAAGGAAACTTTTATGAAGATTTGAGATTAAAAGCTCTTGAAAACGTTAAAAAGAAGGCAACTGTTGGATTTTCAATTGGTGGACTTTCTGTTGGTGAGCCAAAAGATGTTATGTATAAAATCATGGATGTTATGGCACCAAATTACCCAGAAGACAAGGTTAGATACTTGATGGGTGTTGGCTCTCCAGACTGCATAATTGAAGGCGTTATTCGTGGAATTGATATGTTTGACTGTGTCCTTCCAACAAGAAATGCAAGAAACGGCACAGCTCTCACAAGTTACGGAAAAGTTGTTATCAAGAATGGAAAATACAAAGAAGATTTTGAAACACTTGACCCAGAATGCGACTGCTATGCTTGCAAAAATTTCACAAAAGCATATCTTAGACACTTGTTTAATGTTGATGAAATATTAGGTGCACAATTGTTATCTATTCATAACATTAGATATCTTACTCATTTTATGGAACAAATCAAAGACGCCATCAGAAAAGATAGGCTTTTGGAATTTAGAGAAGAATACTTGAAAAAAACAGGCTACAAATAGATAGGATTCGACAATATTTTTGGTTAAAACATAAGTCACGCAAAAAATATTGTTGCAATTTGAAAAAATATTTGCTAAACTTTAGCCATTAAAGGAGAATATTATGATGAATTTTTTATGTGCTGCAAATGCTCAACCTGGACAAATCATTATTTATGTTGTTTTGATTCTTATCTTGGTTGCAATGTTAATTTTGCCATACTTCACTCAAAAGAAGAAAAACGCTGAATTTTTGAAGATGATTGATTCAATCAAAGTTGGAGATTTGGTTAGAACTGCTGGTGGAATTATTGGAAAAGTAACAAAAATCACCGACAAGGGTGAAATCAAAACTGTTACACTTGAAACTGGTTCAAAAACAGAAAAATCATACATTGAATTTGATATGTCTATGATTTATTGCGTTTTGAAATCAACAAAACCTGTTGAAACCGAAAGTGACAAACCTGCTGAAGTTGAAACAAAAGAAGCAGAAGCAACTGAAACAAAAACTGAAAACAAAGAAGAAAAAGTTGAAGAAACAAAAGCTGCTGAAACAGTTGAAGAAAAAGAAGAAAAACCAGCAAAAAAAACTGCTAAAAAAACTTCAACAAAAAAATCTAAATAGAAATGAAAAAGGGCGCAATTTGCACTCTTTTTTTATGCAAAAAAGTTTAAACTCGGCATAAATGGTTTTGCTCGGAATATATTTTAATAGGAGTAAAACTATGTTGGTTCATTCAAAAACAAGAAGTGAAACAAAAGACAATTTATTTTTGGATTATTTTAAAGGATTGTTGGTTTCAATGCTTTTGAGTTTGGCATTAATTGTTCTTTTTGCACTTTTGCTAAAGTGGTTTGATATTGCTGATGGATTCATTGTTCCTATGACTTTGATAATCAAGGGTGTAAGTGTTTTTG
>CAKVMF010000112.1 GCA_934771675.1 uncultured Clostridia bacterium | reverse complement strand
CAATAATATCTACCCTTTCGTTCCAGTTGGACATATTTTGAAGCAACTGAAACCAAATCGTTTTTTTGTTTTAATTCTCGCTTAAAATCTTCAAAAGTTTCTTTTTCCAACTCAAACTCTCCATAAATAATTTTGCATACTTTTGCACACAATATACTATTTCGTATTCAATTTGAAATTCCCTTTATTTTTTAAAAAAAAGATATGCAATCTTTGCATACCTTCTTTAATATCAAATAAATTCAAGGTTTATCAAGCAAACAAATTTGATAAATCGTCCTTTCTTGTAATTGAAATTTCATAAACTGGAGATTCTTCTGTTCCAACATTGTTTTTAACTAATGTTAATTTGTAACAATAGGTTTGACCATTAAGCTCAAACTTAACAAAATATGTTACATTAGATGTCGTTGGCAAATCAGTCATTTTTAATATTAAGGCAACATTTTCGCCATCGTTTGAAACTTCATAATCAACGCTCTCTTTAAGTCCGTAAGAAACGTAAATTTCATTGTTTATATCACTATTTTTAACTGGATTGGTTGCAATAATGTCGAAATTTGTTTTTGGCATATACAGAATCTTAACAAAATTAGCCGCATTGAAAAATGCATAATTGCTAACATTCAAATTGCTGTCTGATTCAATATAAATCGCTGAAACGAGAGATGCAGCAAATGAATAAGCATCAAGTTCTGTCACTGTTTCAGGAAGAACAAACAAAGCATCTTGTTTTGCGGCAGGATAAGCCACAACCTTAACTTTGTTACCATCAAAATCTTTTTCAAACAAAGTCCCTGCTTCACAAACATAATTATTTGAAGAACCGACAAGTTCAAATTCTTCGATTTTTGCAAGACCAAACACATCCCCACTTAACGCTGCAACAGTTCCAGGAATATAAAATTTAGCAATTTTTGTGCTTGCCGCAACTCTGAAGAACGCTCTTGAACCAATATTTTGAAGACTTGCACATTTTGAAAGATTAAATTCGGCAAGTTTTTTGCAATTATAAAATGCTCTAGTTCCAATGCTTGTGAGTGTAGAAGTTTCACCACTAAACTCAACTGCTGCAAGTTCAGAACAGTTTTGAAATGCATTATTTCCAATACTTGTGAGTGATGATGGAAGTGTGATAGATGTAATTTTTGTATCTTCAAAAGCACTACCAGCAATTGTCAAAATACCTTCTTCAACAACAATATTTCCAGTAATTGATCTTGGAGCATAATAAATTGCATTGTTCATTTTTACCATTTCAGTTCCAGTTTTATACCATGCGGTATCTTTAAACACAGAAACATCAAAATTTTCAGGAGTAATTCCAGTTGAAAAAGTAATATTTTTCAAATTAGCATCATTTTGGAATGCTTTTTCAACAACTGTAACCGAGTTGCACATAACAAATGTTTCAAGATTGGCATAATCGTTAAAATAACTTTCATTGATTGTTGTTATGTTTGTTCCAATAAGTTTGATTGTTTTTAAACTTGATGACAAATCACCATAGAAATATGAAAAATTGTCATTTCCCCAAGTTTTGTAAAACAAGTTTGATATTGATATTTCTTCAATCTTTGAGCACTTGTCAAACACTCTAACACCAATAGTTGAAAGGTTTTCTGAAAGTGTAACAACTGTTAATGATGAGCACCCTTCAAACGCATTATTTCCAATTGAAGTTAAATGAGATTTGCTTAAAAAATCCACATTTTCAAGTGCAACACAATTTTTAAAAGCATTGTCACCAACTGCGCTAAAGTTATTATGCAGCTTAACATCTTTTAAACTTGTGCAACCTTCAAACATTGACTCATAAATTGTATCAGCACTTTGACTTGCCCTTGTTAAATCAATAGTTTCAAGTTTAGTGCAATTTTTAAACACAGACTTTCCAAGACCATTAAGCAAAAATGAAAATTCTGCCTTGGTGATTAAAGTCCCTTCAAAAGCACTTTCACCAATCGAAGTAACATTGCTAAAATCAAAGTCAAACAGTTTTGTATTTGTAAATGCAAAATTATCAATTTCAATATTATCTGCATATGTCAAAACATACGAAATATCATGGTTTGCAAATGCACTAATACCGATTTTGTTAACTCTATACTCAATGCCATCTTTTTTGTAAATTCTTGGGATTATAACGATTGATTGCTCTCTTGAAATACCTATAACAGTGGCTGTTTTCTCAGTGTCATCTGTTTCATAAGTAAGTCCACCAAGCTGGCAATATTTTGTAAAATTTTCTTCATCCCATTTTGCATAAATTGTTATGTTTTGATCTTCAGCTCCAGCGATTGTTGATGACTCAATTTCAGCATCATTTGACGCATCAAACCAACCCAAAAAGTAGTCGCTGTAACCCGCATCAATTTCTGGAATTGTAAAGGTTTCAGTTGTTTTTAAAGTGCTTTTTGTGTTTGTTTTTAAAACCGCAAATTTTTCAGGCAAATTGTAATTTACATTAACAACATAATATTTTTCTTCTGGCTGTGGTGGGTCTGGATCATCTGGTCCAGGTGCTGGTGGATTTGGATCAACTGGATCTGGATCATCAGGAGTGATAGGATCTTCTATTGCCCCATTATTGCCACCATCTCCACCACCTTTTTTGCACGATGTAAAACAACACGCAAAAGGAATCAAAATCATGACAATCAAAAAAATCTTTAATTTTTTTAACATTACCCATTACCCCTTTACTTTTATAAAATTCTTAATAATGCAAAATTCCATTAATTTTATATCAAATTTTACATTTTACAGCATTATTTTAAAATATTAATTTTTATCAATAACTAGTTATAAAATAAAAACTATTTAAACAAACAATTTCTATAACACGTTTATTATAAAATTTTTTGCTGAAAATTGTCAAACAAAAACAATCATATAACTTTAATTATAATTATTGTCCCACAACAAAACAAATTCTATGTAAACAAAAAAATCTAGGCAAATGCCTAGATTTTTTGACTTTATCAAACAATTATTTTCTTGGGAATTTAATGTTTGCTTGAGCAGCTGCAAGTCTTGCAATAGGAACTCTGAATGGTGAGCATGAAACATATGTAAGACCTGTCTTGTGACAGAACTCAATTGTAGATGGATCACCACCATGTTCGCCGCAGATACCAAGTTTGATATCAGGACGAGTTTGTTTTCCAAGATCAACTGCCATCTTAACAAGTTTGCCTACACCAACTTGGTCAAGTTTAGCAAATGGATCTGATTCATAAATTTTCTTTTCATAGTATGAACCAAGGAATTTACCAGCATCATCTCTTGAGAAACCAAATGTCATTTGTGTAAGGTCATTTGTTCCGAATGAGAAGAATTCAGCTTCTTTTGCAATTTCATCAGCAGTAAGAGCTGCACGTGGAATTTCGATCATAGTTCCAACTTGATATGGAACTTTGTCTTTTGAAGTATTGTTTTCAGCAAGAACTTGTTCAGCGGTTGCAACAACAACATCTTTAACATATTTAAGTTCTTTAACTTCACCAACAAGTGGAATCATAATTTCAGCAACTGTGTTCCAATCTGGGTGTTTCTTTTTAGTGTTGATAGCGGCTTGCATTACGGCTCTTGTTTGCATTTCTGCAATTTCAGGATATGTAACAGCCAAACGACAACCTCTGTGACCCATCATTGGGTTGAATTCTTTAAGAGAATCAATGATGTTCTTAACTTGTTGAACTGTTTTGCCTTGTGCTTTTGCAAGGAGTTCAATATCTTTTTCGTCTGTTGGAACGAATTCATGAAGAGGTGGATCAAGGAATCTGATAGT
>CAKVMF010000111.1 GCA_934771675.1 uncultured Clostridia bacterium | reverse complement strand
GTTTTTTTAGATCTTCAACAGTCTTTTCTCTTTCTGCCAAAATTACATCTGCCAAGGTGTCGCCCATAAAGATTGCTGGGGCACGAAGAATAACTTTATTCAACTTTTCGTTATGTTTTGAAAGATAGTTTAATGTTAAGTATGCACCGAAACTTGTTGAGAAAAACGAAATTGGTTTTTCAGCATAAGTGCGTTTTACATATTCCAAAACTTTTCCAACAGATTCTATGCAAGAGTTAAGGTCGATAGCTTCGTTTGAAATATTTTCACCGTGGAATGGCAAGTCATAAGTTACGAGTGCAATATTCATTTTTTCAAGCATTTCAGCAAGTGCAATCAAAACGGAACTTTCCTTATCGCCAGCAAATCCGTGAACGCCAATAACAACCTGTTTTATCTCGCCATTTGGTTCATAAATCTTTGACCAAAGTCCGTCAATTTGTAAGTGTTTAATCATTTTGTAACTCCTTTTCAGCATTCATGCTTTTGTTTTTCTTTAAAAATTCATCAACTTTGTTTAAGTAGTAAGCGTAGTCTGTTCCTTGAATAACAAAAACTGGATCTCTATGGTTAAGATATCTCATAAAAACTTTATTGTGGAAAAGTGCATCAATAGATTTGCAATCAACAAAGCTCTTTCCAGTTTCAAGGTCAATTTCTCTACTCTTAAGCCCAATATACGCATTGATTTCATTGGTTTCTTTGTTTGTTTTTATGATAAATAGTGGACCAAAGTCGCCACCACGATGTGCGCCCCTTAAGTATCTGTCAACTTCAAGACCAACGCCGGTTCTTCCAATTTTGTGATTATAAAAATATTCATTTGGAAGCATGTAAAACATCGATTCTTGATATTTCATAAAATCGTAGTTCTTTTTGTCGCAAGATCTTTCTCTTTCAGGATCAATTATTCTTGAAGATCCATCATTTAGGTTTGCAAGTGTAACATAATGCAAAAGTCGTTTGTTTTTGCCTGGAAGTTTGCTGAGCAAGGTTTTTGTGTCGATACCGATTGATTCACATAAAATTCTTGCGGCTTCAGTGTAGCCAGCGCACATTGTTTCGCCTTCGCAAAGTGCGGCATATGCACTTCTATACATAATTTCATCTTCAGTGATTTGTGGAATACGTTCTTCAAAAGCATCAAAATACGAATGGCGGATTTGAACATTTGCTTTTAAAAACTCATTGATGAGCATAATTTTGTAACGTTGTGGAAGAGTCTCATCATCGAGTTCCAATTTTTTGATAATTAAATAAACTCTTTCTTCAAGTTGTCTAACAAGTTCTGGCGTATAAAGAAGATTTTTGTCGCTTCTTTTTGGCTCGCCATAGTAAGCGTGTGCGGGGTCGTTTATTACTTTTTGAACGCTTTCATGAATGCGTTCGGTTAAAGGTTTCATGATTAATGTATTCATGACAGACTCCTTTTTCAAAATATTTTTTATTATAAAAATTATAACATGAAAAAGCAAAAGTTTCAATGTTTTCTGAATTTTTATCAGATTTTTCATGAATTTTTTATGAATTTTGCGATTTTTTGTGTATTTTTTCTTTTTGACAAGTGAAAAGTGAATGATATATAATTTGTGTGTAAGGGGGCTGTTATGCAAAAAACTAACGCTATGCGTATGCTTGATAGGGCAAAAATTGAATATCAAGTTTTTGAATATGATGAAAGTTTAACATCTGGCGACCTTGTTGCGGATGCTCTTGGCGAACCTAGGGAAGTTGTTTTTAAAACACTGGTTACAGTTGCGTCAAACGGTGAACATTTTGTTTTTGTTATTCCAGTTCATGAAACACTTGATTTAAAAAAAGCAGCAAAGGCGGCTGGGGCAAAGTCTGTTGAAATGTTAAAGCAAAAAGATTTGTTTGGACTGACTGGATACATTCATGGTGGATGTTCTCCAGTTGGAATGAAAAAACCATTTAAAACTTATGTTCATGAAAGTGCAAAAAATTATGAAAAATTTTATGTGAGTGGAGGGCATGTTGGTGTTCAAGTTAAGCTTTCACCAGAAACACTTAAAAATTTTATTCACTTTGAATATGCTGATCTCATTTTGAAATAATTGAAATTGAGTTTGAAAACTCTTTGAAAAAAATTTAAAATGTTATATAATAGACGCGTTAAAAAAGGAGTTATTATGAAAAAAGTTATACCTATTACACTTTTGACTGGTTATCTCGGAGCAGGAAAAACCACACTTTTAAACTATGTTTTGAACAATAAGGAAAATTTTAAAGTTGCCGTTATTGTAAATGATATTGGCGAAGTTAACATTGATGCAAACTTGATTGGTGCTGAAAATGTTGTTTCACAAAAAGATGATAGTTTGGTTCCGCTTCAAAATGGTTGCATTTGTTGCACATTGAAGCAAGACCTTATGAAACAAATTGCAGAACTTGTTGCTAGTGACAAATTTGATTACATCATGATTGAAGCATCTGGAATTTGCGAACCAATACCTATCGTTCAATCTATCACACTTGTTTCTGAAGCAAGCAAGGAATACAATCTTCCAAGCATTTGCCGTTTGGATAACGTTGTTTCAGTTGTTGATACTCTTCGTTTGGCTAAGGAATTTTCTGACGGCGAAGGTTTGCTTAAAGACAAGATTGAAGATGATGATATTGAAAATCTTATTATTCAACAAATTGAATTTTGCAACAAAATCATCTTAAACAAAGTTGACCAAGTTACAGAAGAAGAAAAGAACAGGGTTAAAGCCGTTATCAAACGTTTGCAACCAGAAGCAGAAATTTTGGAAGCAGAATACGGAAAAGTTCCTGTTTCAAAAATTGTTGGAACAAACTCATTTGATTTTGACAAAGCCTGCATGTCTGCAGGTTGGATGAAGGAACTTGAAAAACCTGAAGAAGAAGAGGAAGAAGGCGAAACTGAAGAATACGGAATCGGCACTTTTGTTTATTACAGAAGAAGACCAATTGTTCGTTCAAAATTCAGAAATTTTGTTAACAATATGCCAAGAAATATCATCCGTTCAAAAGGTATTGTTTGGTATTCAAACGACAGCGAAAATATGTATATTTTTGAGCAGGCTGGAACTCAAACAAATTCATACCAAGCAGATTACTGGATTGATGCACTTCCAGAGCAAGAAAAACAAGCATACATCAAAGAAAATCCAGACATCAAAAAAGATTGGGACAATGAAGTTGGTGACCGTATGGTTAAACTTGTGTTCATTGGTCAAAAGATGGACAAAGAGCTCATCACAAAAATGCTTGATGATTGTTTGGATAAATAATAAATAAAATCAAATTAAGCTGACCTATAAGGGTTGGCTTTTTTGTTTGATTTGAAAATTTATCGAGCTATTTTTCTAAAATAAAACCCAATTAAAGAAACAAATATTTTCCAAAATTGGCACTCTTCACTTGACAGTGCTAAAAATTGATGGTATAATCTCTAGCGAATATGTGAAGTATTAATTTTGCATATTCAAAAATTTTTTGGTGGAGGAAAGATTATGGATTACCAAAAATATACTGAAAAATCTATGTCTGCGCTCTCGGGTGCAGAAGCTCTTGCTAGAGAAAATGGAAACCCACAGATTGAACAGGAACACATGCTTAACCAGTTGCTTGTTCAAGAAGATGGACTTATTCCTGAAATTTTCAAAAGCATGAATATAAATGTTGATGCGCTTGTTGCTGAAACTGAAAGTGCAATAAATTCGCTTTCAAAGGTTCAAGGTCAATCTAGCGTGTATATGTCAAGTGACCTTGTTGCGGCTTTGACAGATGCTGAAAAACAAGCAAAATCAATGCAGGATGATTATGTTTCGGTTGAGCAT
>CAKVMF010000110.1 GCA_934771675.1 uncultured Clostridia bacterium | reverse complement strand
GCATAAAAGCAGTTGCCGATGCGGTAAAAATCACACTTGGCCCAAAAGGTAGAAACGTGGTATTAGACAGAAAATATACCACCCCGCTCATCACAAACGACGGCGTTTCAATTGCAAAAGAAATTGAACTTGCCGATCCATTCCAAAACATGGGTGCAAATTTGATAAAAGAAGTTTCCATCCAAACAAATGACAATGCTGGCGACGGAACAACAACCGCCTGTATTCTTGCAGAGTCTATGGTAAATGAAGGTTTGAAAAATGTTGCAAGTGGTGCAAATCCAATCATTATTAGAAAAGGAATTGAAAAGGCCATTGACAAAGTGGTTGCAAAACTCAAAGAAATTTCAAAACCAGTTTCAAGTGACCTTGAAATTGAACAAGTTGCAACAATCTCTGCTGGAGATGAACAAACAGGAAAATTAATTGCCGAAGCCTTCAAAAAAGTTGGAAAAGACGGCGTAATAACCATTGAAGAATCAAAAACATCACAAACAACATTAAAAGTAACAGAGGGTATTGAGTTTGACAGAGGCTACATTTCACCATATATGACACCACCAAATTCAAGCATTGCAATTTTGGAAAATCCATATATTCTTGTTACCGACAAAAAGATTTCATCAATAAACGACCTGCTCCCACTTCTTGAAGCAATTATGAAACAATCTAGACCACTCCTTTTGATTGCCGAAGAAGTTGACGGCGAAGCTCTTTCAACATTAACACTCAACACCTTGCGTGGAAGTTTCAATTCTGTTGCGGTAAAAGCCCCATCGTTTGGCGAAAAACAAAGAGAATATCTTCAAGACATTGCCCTTTTGACCGGTGCAACATTTGTTGATAAGGATCTTGTTTCAGACTTAAAACAAATTAGCCTTGATGTGCTTGGCGAAGCAAAAATTGTAAAAGTGTTCAAAGACAAAACCATAATCATTGGCGGAAATGCAAATAAAACAGAGATTGAAGAATTAAAAGAAAAGCTCAAAGCCGAACTTTCTGCCCAAACCGAAAATTATGAAATTGTTAAACTTGAAGATAGGATTGCAAGACTTTCAGATGGCGTTGCTGTAATTGAAGTCGGAGCCCCTAGCGAAATTGAAATGCATGAAAAGAAACTCCGCATTGAAGATGCCCTTTCTGCAACCAAGTCAGCCAGCAAAGAAGGTATTGTTGCAGGAGGCGGAACAGCTCTGCTCACATGCAAAAAAACAGTCGAAAAGTTTTCAAAAATCCTTGAAGGCGATGAAAAAATCGGTGCTGAAATTGTTTTGCATTCGCTTGAAGCTCCTATTCGTCAAATAGCAAAAAATGCTGGTATTGATGACGGCGTTGTTGTTGAAAAAGTTCTTGAAAAAGTTGAAGAAAACATTGGTTACAACGCACTTCTAAACCGTTATGAAAATATGTTTGAAGCTGGAATTGTTGATCCCACAAAGGTCACAAGATGTGCTATTCAAAATGCTGGAAGCGTTGCATCAACTCTTCTTACAACTGAAGTTTTGGTTGCAGATATTCCAGAAAAAGCCTAGACATAATGTCTAGGCTTTTTTCTACTCACCTTTTCCAACTTTGGATTAGGCTTTTTTATTCATTTGTTCTTTTTACAATATCTTGAATAGATAAAAATCTTTTTTCAAAAGTTGGCTTCTTTTGTTGCTGATCAATCGTTTTGTTTTGAGCAACTTTTTTTTCAATCATTGGTTCACGAATAAATCCCGACTCAATAAGTTCAATTTTGGATTTTTGTTGTGCCTGTTTTACCTTTTGAAGATTTTCACTAACTTCTTCAACTTCGTTTCCGTCATCTTTTTCAGACATCAAATCAGCCATAATATCTTTAAGTGAAATATTTGGATTAAGTGCTTCATTAAAATCAAAAACACTATCGCTAGTTTGTGGTATTGATGAAACTGCTGTTTTTTGATTTGGTTTTGAATAGAAAATATCACTGAGTTTGTTTTCTATATCATCATTTGTTTCAATTTGTTTTTCAGGCTTATTTCGAAGTCCAATTTGCGAAACAATACTTTGGTCTTTGATTTTTGGTCTTCCAGGCTTTCTGTTAACGCTCTCACCAATCTTTTGTGCAAATTCTTGTTTAAGTCTGTCAAATCTTGAGTTTGAATCAAGTTTAGATGTCCCTTTCTTTTCATCTTTTCTGTTAGAAATGAAATCTCTATCATTTTTTGTTATAACTGCATTTGCTTCGAGTTTGTTGCAAACATCATAAAGATTATCTTGAACCAAGGCATAATTTCCAGCAAATTGTGAAAATTCATCTTTCATTTCATGATTAACAATTTTTGAACAACTTGCCAAATATTTTTCCTTTCGCTCGTCAATATTTTTGCAAACCGCCAAAATATCGGAAACAATGGTTTCACGAATCCATTTTATTTTTCTTTCATACAAAACAAGGGCTCTAGCTGTAGCCTTTTCCCTTTCCTTATACTCTGCAATGATTTTTTTATCACGCAATCTTTCTTTTTCAAGTTTGCTAAGTTTGTCATTTGTTTCAACTGCCGAAATTTCATTTCTGGTCAATTCTTCAATGCTCAAATCATTAGCTGTTTTTTTCATTTTTACCATTTGTAGCCTTCTTTTTATTTCTAAAATATAAAACAAAAAACATAATAACGCCAATAACTATCATGAATATTGATAGTAATCTAGATAACTCAATACCACCAACTTGATAAATAAACTCTGGTTGTCTGAGTGGTTCAAGAATTGTTCTAACAATGCCGTAATATGTTAAGTAAAAAGCGGTTGTATAACCATAGTTTTTTTCATACAAAAATGTTGTTGCCGTAAAAGCAAACCCAAACAAGTCCAAACAAGATTCATAAAAGAACAACGCTTGATAAAATGTTCCGTCAATTTCAACAGCAAAAGGAAATCTTGCAAAGACAGATGATGCTTCAATAACCTGGCCATAAACTTCACCATTGAAGTAGTTTCCCCATCTTCCAATTGCTTGAGCCAAGAGCAAAACAGAACAGAGCACATCAAAAAGCAAAAGTGGATTTTTTTCTTTTTTGATTAAACAATAAATTGTAAGCCCAACTGCACCACCAACAATTGCACCAATAATGCTCATTCCACCAGTTCTAAAGTTGAAGTATTGGTCAATTGAAAGCGAATCATCAAACATAACAGCAAACAATCTTCCACACAAAATACCAGTTGGCAGGATTACGAGTGCAACATTTAATGGCAAATCTGCTTGAAGATTCTTTCGTTTGCAAAGAAGCATTGCCACAACAACAACAGCCAAAATTGCAAGACAAATAATCACGCCATACCAATAAATATCAACGCCGCCAATTGAAAATGCGACTCTGTTAACCAACAACATTTCATTCATAAATATATTATATGAATTCAGCAAAATAAAGTCAATAAAAAAAATTCCCATGGTTTCCCATAGGAATTTTTGTTAAATTAATCTCTTTCGTATCCGCCGTTGTCGTCGCCCATTTCACTTCCATTGCCATTTTCTGGTTGGTTAGGATTGAAGAGTTCTTGCAAAGCTTCTTTGATACATTTTTCAGCAGATGCTTCATCTTTAATTTCAACCTTTTTGCCAAACACATTCATGTAAATGTATTCAATTTGGCTGTAAAGGCCTGAAAGATCAGTAGTTTCTTTATTGCTCTTTAAGATAGTGTAAATATTGTTAAGTGTTTCAATAACATTTGAACCAGTTTCAGCATTAACTTCTTGTCCAATTTGATTGATTCTATTTTCAATATTTTTCAAGTCTTTTTCTGATTTAGCACTCTTAACCTTTTCACATTCCAAATCATATCTAGAGTTCATTGCAGGTGTAGAAC
>CAKVMF010000109.1 GCA_934771675.1 uncultured Clostridia bacterium | reverse complement strand
CTGGAACACCACTGTTGTTGTTTAACTTTCGTCTACAAGACTGTTACTTTATTTTGTCGAGCTTTCCAACTCAGTTCAACTAGTTAAACATACTAACGTTATGTGGGTCCTAAACCCCATTTATGTAAACATAATGGTTTGGGCTCTTTCCCGTTCGCTCGCCACTACTTAGGAAATCGTTGTTTTACTTTCTTTTCCTCCAGGTACTTAGATGGTTCAGTTCCCTGGGTTCCCTTCACATACACTATTTATTGATGTATGGATACTTGAAAATTACTTCAAGTGTGTTTCCACATTCAGAAATCTTCGGATCATAGTTCATTTGCAACTCCCCGAAGCTTATCGCAGCTTATCACGTCTTTCATCGGCGCCTAGTGCCAAGGCATCCACCGTACGCTCTTAGTAGCTTGATCAAATTGATTACTCTACTTGATACATACGTGCTTATTTGCTTGTTTGTTTTCACAAACATGCCTTTGCATTTTTACTTTGTTAATTTCTAACTCAGCGTAATTATAATAAATTTCAAAACGGTTGTTATGAATTGTATTATGCGTATTACACTATTATATTTTTGATTAACTCTGATTCTCGTTATATACTATATAATATATAATCTTTAATAATATGCAGTTGTCAATGTACGAATGAATTTAATAACCAAAAAAAAATCTAGACATAATGTTTTGAAAAAGATTCTTTTCAATTGATTACATCCAGAGGTATTTTTGAATACATGGTATATTAAATTCTTGTGTTTCGCACCAATCCGTGCGGAACATCTATATATTACCATATCAAAAATATATTGTCAACAGGTTTTTTAAAAAAATTTAAAAAAATTATTGAATTTTTAATATGGTGCGGTCATCAAATGTATTTTCATTTGCGACGCTCCTATAAGTTACTACATTTGATTTTTTTTGTCAATAGTTTTTTTAAAAAATTTTATGTTTTTTTAAAAAATTTTCATAATGCCCTATTTTAGTTGTAAAAAACAAGGAATATCTTTATAATTATTATATATTAAAGGAGATTTTTGTATGATTGCCAATCAAATGTATAATATTGAAGTGCCATCAGACGAAACATTTTTGTCATCAAGCAAAAACGTAATGATTGTTTCAACAATCTTTTGTCAAGCAATCGACAAATTTGTTTCTATATATAAAAAGAAAGAAGTTCCTTTAACTTTTCTGCAGTTCTATATTTCCGAAATTCGAAATTATAGCTACATGTTTAGAAAGCAAACCAGAAGCTTCTTTGAATTATATGATAGGATTCTACCAAATTTTGATCTTTTGGCAGAAATTTATTCAAAATCATATTATTCACAAGCTGAATGTGTTCGTTCGATTCGCGGCGAAAAATATTTAATCTTAAACAGTTTGAATATTATTGATTATTCTCAAGATATGATTGGAAATTCTGAAAAAGAAATCGCTGCATCAATATCAAATATTATGAAGATAACCGAACACATAAACACAAGTGATGAAATCATTCCTTTCCATAAGAACTATGAAAACTATATGATTTCTGAAATTGTTAAAAAGTCAGAGTTCAAATCACCAAACGAAGGCCGTTCAAAAGTCATTATGAACGTGTTCAATGATGAAGAACGCCCACAAATTACCTCAGCCACAAAACGTGCTGAAAGACTTACTGGAGAAAGGCTTAACATTTCAAAGCAGAAAGGGAAAATTACTAGAATTATTATTCCAAAACTCAAATTACCAACCGCTTATCCAAAAACTGTCACATTCAATAGATTCAATTCAAACTTTAGAGCAAGAAACTTTGTTTCTGCATCTCGTGAAATTTTAATTTTGAACGATTTAAAAATCAACGGCGTAGCCTACTCCGACAACTTTGTTGAAAAGAGAAAAGCAATCAACAACGAAAGCGCTGAATAAAGGAGAAACATATGAAAGGATTAAAAATATTTGGAATAGTCTTGCTTGTTATACTTATTGTTTTAACAACACTTTTAACATTATTCTTCTTATTCGCCCGTGATGGATATGGCATTGAACTTTTAAGGGGCACATTTGAAGATGGTTTTTTTGCAGGAATAAAAAACTTCTTTATAGAAATTTGGAATGGTATTAAATACGTGTTTAAAGCATAAACAAAACTGGATGAAATTCATCCAGTTTTTATTTTGTTTAAAACTAGTTAAACCCTTACCCAAACCTAGCAATCATTGACTTTTTGCTTGATTTATGCTATAATTCGTTTAATAAAATTAAAGTATGTGGACTTCACATCAAGGAGCTAATATGGCAAAGGAAAAGTTTTCAATTAAAGAACTTGAAGAGCAATTTGAACAAATGAAATATTCTTTAAATTTTTATAAAGATAAGTATACTGAAAATATCGAAAGATACAACTATATCCAAGGCGAGCTTAAAAAAGAAACAAGCAAACCAAGACGTGAGCAATCTTCAGATGTTATTTCAACACAAAAATCTCAACTTTCAGTTTTGACAAGCATTATGAATAGATTAAAACAAGAAATTGCTTATCTTGAAAAAGAAATTGCTAAATTTGAAATTAAGTTAACAAAACAAAAAGATAAACAAAATAGCAGTGAACAACAAATGCAAAGATAAAACGTTAATAAAAAAACCACCAGCAATTGGTGGTTTTTTGTTTGCATTATTTTTCCATTTCTTTAGGTTTAAATTCAATAATTTGAGCAGAATGCTTCTGATTTTGCATCTGCTTTTGTTTCATCATATCAAACTCATTGATATAAAAAGCATTTTTCATAATTTCAAAAGGATCAGCATAAATAAAATCCTTATCAGGATTGCCTAAAATTTGTTCAGCAAGTCCATCCCCTTTGCGTGCCATAAGTTTCAAGCATTCTATTGCTGGACCCTTGTAACCCATTTCTTTATAAAAATCATAAAGTTGATACCAGTCATCAGAAAACTTATCATCTTTTATCACATGCACAATTTCATTAAGACGGTTTAATTTATTTTTGAAGTATACATCCATGCATTTGTCAAGCTCTTTAAAATAAACAAAGTAAAGCGAAGCCAAAGGTTCTTGGTCATCAGACAAAAATCTATAATATCGGTTTGCCATTTCATTAAAGTTTGCTGCTCTTTTGTTCTTGCATTCACCTTTTCTGTTTACATATTTTTCAAAAATTGTTCTTTCTTTATCAAGTGTCTCAATTTCATTAACATGCGAATTATAAAATTCAGCTGAATCTTTATAAAATTCCACAACATCATGAGTGTCAAACATATCAAGATTTTGAGTAAATTCTTTTGTTTCCACACCCCTATTCATAGACATATACATTTTTTCAGAAAATGTATACATTGCTGACATACGAACTTTTTCAAGATCTTCAGCATTGAAGGACTCAACAAAAAGTGGAACAATATCAGTTGAAACTTTTTCTTTGTATTTTTTCATTTCATCTTGAAACGATATTATTTTAGCAGACATACATTCACCTACCTAATTTTCTAAACACATATTAACACAAAAAGAAGCCATAATCAATAGCAACCTAAAAAAAGACACAAAAAAAGACAACCCTTTCGAGTTGTCTTAATTTACAAATTAACGAATATATTGAATGCACTGTTTATAGGCTGTTTCTTGAAATTACACTAGATTTTATACTTTGATGTGTTTACTGATCATCAAAGTCGTAATCAATAAGATTACAATATAAAATTTTATTGAAATAACCGAAGTTATTTCTCAATCGACAAGATGTAGTGATAACACTACTCCTTTAAAGGAGGTGATCCAGCCGCACGTTCTCGTACGGCTACCTTGTTACGACTTCACCCCAATTATCGAACCCACCTTC
>CAKVMF010000108.1 GCA_934771675.1 uncultured Clostridia bacterium | reverse complement strand
AGATATAAGTTTGCGGATTGCCTTGGATTCCAGATATAAATTTTGCACCAAAAATTACCACAGCAGTGCCCATAATTGAAATAACCGACAGAACCAAAACGGAAACGCCAAGAAGTTTTTTTGTGTCGTTATAACGATGCTGTGTGTTATACTCTGCAACAAGTTTTGAAATGGCAATTGGAATGCCGGAAGTTGAAATAGTTAAAATTAAACAATACAAAGGAAAGACCAGTTGATACTGTCCCATTCCTTCACCGCCAAGAATGTGTGCAAGTGGAATGCGATAAACCGCACCAATAACCTTTCCTATCAAATTGCAAATAATAAGTAACACTGCACCCTTAAACAAGGTATTTTTCTTCATATTAATATTGTGCTCATCTCGAGCAAATTTATTACTATATTTGAACAAAATCTAGTGTTAAATTTATTTTTGCACCTTCCAAATCATCAGTTGCAAGTGAGCCCAGCCAAAGCAAAAATGTGAGTTCAATAGGTTCATTAACATTTGTGAACTTTGCAAGTTCTGTTTCATTATTTTCAAGTGATTTTGTTGTGTTTTTGTAGCCCATTATGCTGATAAAAATATTCTTTTTTTGTGTGTCAGCAGCAACCTGATCCTTTTTGGTTTCTATAACAACATTTTTGACAACAATCTTGAAACTTGATGATGCTTTCACATGAACTGTGGCATAGTAACCTTCACTTGTGCCTTGGTTGTCAATTGTTGATGGAATCTCTGTTTCGCTATCAAGTTCACCAGTCGCAGGTTTAAGTCCCAATTCCATATCAGAAAGTTTGAGCTCTTTTGCCTGTTTTTTCAGCTCTTTATCTTCATAAATTTGAACTTTTTCACTGCCCGCCAAGCTAACCTTTTCAATAATGATTCTTGTATCTTTGTAAACAAACGTTGAAAAACATATTCCAATAACCGAAAATACCAATGCTAAAAATATAACTAGGATTGTGGCTGCAACTGATTTCTTTTCCATTTTCACCTCATTAAAATTTTTGACAAGTTGCTGGAAAGATATACATTTTTTCGCAAAAAAAATAGACTTAGGATTTCCCTAAGTCTAAATTTTTTAATTGTTATTTTTTAAAGTTTTTGCCATAGTGCCAAACAAGAATTGATGTTACAAGAATGCAAACCGCAATTGCTGCAAACAAACATAATGACAAAGTATTGAAATTAAGCAATACCATACAAACGATTCCTGCTGCTAAAAGCACAATATCAATAACCATTGCTATAATCAAAGTTTTTCTTGAAATATCCATAGTAACCCCTTCTGTTTTAATTGTAATGATATTATAACACAAGTTAAACCAAATTTCCATAGTTTTTCAAAAAAAAGTTATCTTTTTAGCAAAAAAATTGTTCTTCCAGCATCAAGACTTATTTTTTCAGCAACCATATCACTTGAAAACTCTTTTCGAACCAGGTTTTTTATGATTGTTCCTCCATGGTAACCATGAACAACAACCACACACTTAACATCAAAGTCTACTTGCAATAAGCTATGAATTAATTCAGCTCTTGCACATTCTTTGGTTAAACCATGAAGGTCTATTGTTTTATACTTGCCATAATAATATTCTATGAATTGATCAGGTATCATATGCCACCATTAATCAAACAAATTCAAATCAACATCAAGACCATCAAAGCCAATAATGTTTCCGTTTTCATCACAGACAGCATTTTTGAATATTGCTCTTTTGTCCCAATACTTGTAAGTAAAGACTTTTGTTTCTTTGTTGTAATTAAAATATTTTGGCAAGTTCGCGGCATCTGCAATAGATGCATATTCAAACTTAAATTCATGGTTAAGGTCAAAATCTGAAAGTTTTAAAGTAAAATTGAATGTTGGATGTTCAGCAGCTTCAAAATAATCAGCAGAAAGTGTTAACGTGTAAAATTTTTCGTTTGAAGCAACTTTTAAATAATTTGAATCAGTTGCATTTGCAAAAGTAATTTCAAAAGGATTTTTTTCAACACCAAGTGGATTCAAATAAACAATATCACCATTGGTGTAAACCTTTCTAAATCTAATGTAAATTGTGCTTACTTTTTCATTAAAAAATGATTGATAAACACTCTTTTCACCATTGAGTGCAAGATATTGTTCAGCTTTTTGATAACTTAAGTACTTTTCCAAAAGTGTAGGGTCATTTTTCACATTTTCTTCAGTAAGCAAACTTTCAGCAACATATTCAGTGTTCATAAACATGCAAGCATCTTTAAAATCTGGAGTTCCTGAAACTTCAACTTGAACAAATTCAGGAGCATAAGCAATAACTCGAACATCAACATAACATGGTGTTTGTGACAATCTTTCATTGCCATCAGAATCAATATAATAAGACTGAATTACAAGTCTTGTGTTCTTTTCTTCAGTTAAATCCGACTTGCATTGCAAAATCAACTTTTTGTTTTTCGAATCAATACTAACTTTGTTAAAGATTGTTTCATCAATTGAAGTTTGGTCAACACGAATTAAACTGTTGTTGATTTCATCTTGATTGTTGTTAAATGCATTTGTTGCAGAATAATCATATTGATATTCAATCATATCAGAGTAAGCAACAAGTTTGTTTTCATAAATGCCAGCAAATTTTCCATAATAAGCATTGTCATAAATGCTTATTTCTTTTGCTAAACTATTATAAACATAAACATCAATAGAATCGGTCACACCACTAACATTTGCGGTTATGGTTGCAACGCCTTCTTTGTAATAATAAATGTAGCACTTTGTTCCCCTATAAACAACATTTGCAACACTTGGATTGCTTGATGAAAGTTCAACATTTGTTGTGTTTGTTGAAGTGTTTGCATAAACTCCAATTTCAAAATAGTTATCATTGTTTGATGTTAAATAAACTTTTTTATTTTTGATTGATGTGTATGAAATTGCAGAATTAACCACACCATCTGTCCCCGTTGACTCTTCCCTTTCAGCATCTGTGTAAACATAATATTTGCTGTTTTCAACCGGTTCAACAAGTCTAACATCATAAATGTAGTAGGTTTTGTTTTGCGAAATCAAAAAGTAGCCACCTAATGCACCAGTAACTACAACCAAAAACGAGCCCATAAAAATTGCAAGCAATTTGAATGTTTTTTTCATTTTTCCCACCTACTATTATTTTACATAATAAATATATAATAATAACATGAAATTTGTCAAACAAATATAAAAAAAATTCCAGGCTGTTAATTACTTGGAAGTAACTACAGTCTGGAATTTTTATAATTAAATTATTTAGTTAAATTAACCTTCAACAATGACAAGATTTTTGTTTTCTTTTGTGTAAACTCTGTTCTTTTCAGATTTTGTCAATTTGTTAAGAACTGCTCTTGATGTTACGATTTTGATATCAGCAAAACCATTTCCACCAAAGTTTACATAATTGATATTATCAACAACTAATACCATACATCCGTCCATTTTTGCTGAACCGAAAAGTCTGATATGATATTCCAATTGAGCGTCTGTATCAACAAAAGCATCGCCAAATTCGATTGTTGTGTTTGTAAGGTGATGACCAATTCCGTTAACCATTAAAGCATCAACTTTTGCGTCAACGATTGGGTTTGAAATTACAACGTATTCAGAAGTATAATCATTAGTAAGACCAGATTTGAGTGATGACCAAACATCATTGATGATTCCTGAGAATACAGCGTCAATTTCAACATCTGCATTAACTTTAATGTTTGTAATAATTGTTTTGTATGAAGCTTTTGCACTTGGAACTTCAACAATATTTGCAACACCTGCTACCCATGTGAATCTTGTTTCATTAACTGAAGCAACACCATCGGCTTGGAATCTGTCATAAACTTCTTTAACTGAAATGTTAACTGTTGTGTTTTCACAAACAAGTCCTTGAGTTGAACC
>CAKVMF010000107.1 GCA_934771675.1 uncultured Clostridia bacterium | reverse complement strand
GTTGGCTTTTCTTTTTGTTTACTTGGTGCTGATGGCCGGACTTGAACCGGCACGGATATTTCTACCCGAGGGATTTTAAGTCCCTTGCGTCTGCCTGTTTCGCCACATCAGCATTTGTACTAACAATGATATTATACACTTTTTGTTAAATTTGTAAAGAAAAATTTTAAAACAATATAAATTTAATTTGATTGGCAATAATAATTATATTGATAATCCCCTACTCCATAAATATTACTAATAATAAATTTTTAAAAAATTTTATTTTTTTTATAAAAATACTTGCAATTATTATAAAAGTTTGGTATATTACTATTGTTCGTCAAGGACATGGGGGTTTAGCTCAGCTGGGAGAGCATCTGCCTTACAAGCAGACGGTCATAGGTTCGAGCCCTATAGCCCCCACCAATATTGTTACTCGCACTGCACGATCGGTGCAATGCGAGTAATTTTAATTTTATGCGGGAATGGCTCAGAGGTAGAGCGCTGCCTTGCCAAGGCAGATGCCGCGAGTTCGAATCTCGTTTCCCGCTCCAAATTAGTGAGCGGCAGGTGAAAATTTCACTTGCCGTTTGCTTTATACATTACTCTACTATATTTGAGTGATGGCGACGTAGCCAAGCGGTAAGGCACGAGTCTGCAAAACTCCCATTCATCAGTTCGATTCTGATCGTCGCCTCCATATAAAAATTCACCACAATTTGTGGTGAATTTTTTTTGCTTTAATTTAAAATAACTTTATCTAAAATGTTGTTTTTTGAAAGCTGCTGACCTTTTTCAAGAACCTTTGTGTAAAGCGGAATGTTTGTTTTTATTTGTTCTAATATTTCTCTGGCTTTTGAATAGTTGTTTGAAAAAATTGTTGCCATCATGCCGTTGTCATCACCATGCTGGTTTGTTCCAATCATGCTGCCAATTCCACGAGTTTTTAGGTCATATTCAGCAATTTCAAACCCGTTCAAGTGATTTTTGAAATATAAGATTCTATCATAACTTTTTTCGTTTAAGTTATCAGCCAAACAGAAACAGTAAGACTCTTCCCCATTTCTTCCAATTCTTCCACGAAGTTGGTGCAGAGTTGCGAGCCCAAAACGTTCAGGTGTTGCTATAACCATGATGTCGCTGTCTGGAATATCCATACCAACTTCAACAATGGTTGTTGACACAAGGATTTTTATTTCTCCGATTCGAAATTGTTTTATGGTTTTGCTTTGAGCATCTTTTGACATTTTTCCGTGAATTAAACCGAGCTTGCTTTCAGGAAACTTGGTTTTTAAGAACTCAAACATGTTTTTTGCTGAAAATTTTAAAATAGAATCATCATCATTATCTTCATCAATTTTCGAACATACAACATAGACTTTTGAGCCACAAGAAATTTTTTGCTTGATGTATTCCCACATGGAATTTTGTTTTGATTGTATAACAATATTTGTTGTTATTTTTGCGGGTTTTGGGCGTTCGATAATTTTTGTTATATCAAGGTCCCCAAACATAATAAGCCCTAAAGTTCTTGGAATTGGAGTTGCACTCATAACCAAAATATCTGGCGTAATGCCTTTATTTTTCAGCATTTTGCGTTGTTCCACCCCAAAGCGATGTTGTTCATCAACGCAGGCAAATGAAAGATTTTTAAATACAACAGAGTCAGATATAATCGAGTGAGTTCCAATCACAATATTTGCTGATCCACTAGTGATTTTTTCAATCACAATATGTTTGTCATGAGAAGAAAGTGAGCTTGTTAAACAAACCACATTAATGTTATGATTATAAAACAATTTTTTTGCATAATCAAAATGCTGTTTTGCTAGCAGCTCGGTTGGAGCGATAATTGCAGACTGGTATCCATTTTTTGCAGCAACATACGCACCAAACATAGCGACAACTGTTTTTCCAGACCCAACATCCCCTTGAATCATTCTGTTCATGGCAAAACAAGACTTAAAATCATTTTCGAGAGCATGACAAGCATTTCTTTGATCGAGTGTAAGTTTAAATGGAAGCAACCCTTCAAATTCTTGAATTAACCCATCAATAACTTTGTAATGTTTTTCTTTTTTTTCACGTAAAACAAAACGATTATAATCATTAATGGCAAGCATTGGTATTATTTTTTCAAGTTCAACACGCTCGAAGCATTCTTCAATATTTGTGAACTTATCACGGTTATGAATTTGAAAGTAAGCATCATTCAAATCCATTAAGTTATATTTTTGTAACAAACTATTAGGCACAAATGTTGAAAATTTCTGAGTTTTCAAGATTTCATTTATTGTGTCATGCAAAACTTTTTGTCCAATACTTCCAAGCTTATGATAAACTGAAAGGTATCCAAAGTTTTGAAATTTATCTGCAAATTTTGTTATTTGAACAACAAATGTATTCTTTTTTGTTGGGCTATTTTTTCCATATAAGTAAACTTCTGCTCCAAGGAACAATTGTGACTTTATGAAAGTTTGATTGAACCACATTGCCGTGAACGAGTGGCCGACCTCATCGTTCATCTTGCAACTTACAAATGAAAAATTGCCACGAATTTTTACAACCTTTGCGTTTTCAATAACGGTTGCCTTAATCAGTTTGACAATTCCGTCATCAGCATATGGCATAGTTTTTGAAAAGTCATAGTATTTATATGGAAAATAGTTTGCCAAATCTTCGCATGAAAAAATATCATTTTCAGCAAATGATTTTACTCTGGCCTCTCCTATTCCCTTTATGTCCATGAGTTCCATATGGCTAAATTATACCATTCGACTGATTTTTTCACAAGAAAAAAGAATAGCAAATTGCTATCTTTAATGTTTCTATTCAAGAGAAATCAAGTAGTAATAAAGTGGTTGACCACCTTCATGGCAATCAATTTCAATATCAGGATACTTTTCTTTCAATGTATCAACAAGTGTACCAGCATCAACTGGGCTTACATCATTGCCATAGAAGAGTGAAATTGTTGAAACCTCATCAGTCATGAGTTTTTCAATTGTATCTTCAGTAACTTTGTTAACATTGTTACCTTTTGTTACAATCTTTTTGTCGCCAAGACCAATGATATCGTTTTCTTTAAGTTTAAATCCATCCATTGATGTTGCACGAACTGCATAAGTAACTGAACCAGAGATAACACCTTTTATTGTTTCTTCAACATTCATTTTGTTTTCTTCAACTGAAAGTTCAGGATCAATTGCAATTGCAGCAGAAATACCTTGTGGAATTGAAGCTGTTGGAAGAACGTGAATATTACGTTTAGAAAGATCATTTGCAAGTTCTGCGGCAAGAATAATGTTTTTGTTGTTTGGAAGAATGAATACGTTTTCAGCATAAACTTGATCAGCGGCTTTTGCGATATCTTCAGCACTTGGGTTCATTGTTTGACCACCTTCAATTACGTAGTCAACGTTGAGATCTTTGAAGAGTGTTGCAAGACCTTCACCTGCACAAACTGAAACAACACCAATCTTTTTGAGTTCTTCAGGTTCTTGTTGAACTTTGAGAGCTCTGAATTGTTCAAGCATGTTTTCAATTTTAACGCCGTTAAGTTCACCAAGTTTCAAAGCATGTTGAAGAGCTGTTCCTGGATTGTTTGTGTGAACGTGAACCTTAATCAAACTAAGGTCACCAATACAAATAACGCAATCACCAAGAGTCATCAATGTTTCACGAAGTTTGTCAATATCAGCAACAGTTGTCTTTTTGTTGATGTTGATGATGAAAAATTCTGTGCAATAAGCAAATTCTATATCTGCCAAGCTGTTGTAGTCAACAACTTCTGGGTTCATTCCGTTTGGAACAACTTTTCCTTCCCCAACCTTGTCAGTTTCTGCTTGAAGTTTAAGTTCGCTTTCATCGCCAGAAACAACTTTTAAAAATCCATTAAGAATAATAAGAAGTCCACGGCCACCAGCATCAAC
>CAKVMF010000106.1 GCA_934771675.1 uncultured Clostridia bacterium | reverse complement strand
ACGGCCACCAGCATCAACAACGCCAGCTTTTTTCAAAACTGGAAGAAGTTCAGGTGTCATTGAAAGTGCATCTTCACCAATATCAATAACTTGTTTCAAAAAAGCATCCATTTCAGATTCTTTTTTTGCAATTTTAACAGAAGCATTTGCCATTGCTTTGATGACGGTTAAGATAGTTCCTTCCTTTGGTTTGGTAACTGCCTTGTATGCAACATTAGCACCTTCAATGAGAGCTTCGGCAAAATCCATTGTTTTGATTTCTTTCAAATTGTTAAATGATGATGTTAAACCTTTCAAGATTTGTGAAAGGATAACACCAGAGTTTCCTCTTGCACCTTTGAGTGCACCTTTACTGATTGCATCACAGATGCTTTCCATATCATTGTTTGCACACATGTTGATTTCTTTAACAGAAGACTTCATTGTGAGCGACATGTTTGTTCCAGTATCTCCATCAGGAACTGGGAAAACGTTCAACGAGTTAACATACTCCTTATTTTCTTCCAAGTAGTTTGCACCTGAAACTACCATTTTTCTGAGCATTGCTCCGGTAATAACTTTATTCATTCAAATTTCTCCTAAATTGACGATATATAAAAGCGTAAAATCGCGGGCAGCAAAAAACAGCAAAAGAATACTTTTGCTTAAAATTAAACTTTTACGCCGACTACATTGATATTGATTGAGTCAACAAGCATACCAGTGAACTGTTCAACGTTATATTTAACTAGTCTTCTAACAGATTCAGCAACGGCATTAATGCTAACTCCATATTTAAGGATAATATCAAGGTCAATGTTTATTCTGTCACTAATGGTTGTGATTTTGATACCACGTGGTTTGTATTTCTTTTTAAACAATTCTCTGAGCGAATCAGTGAATTTGTTTGTAACAAGGTCAACAACACCATATACATCAAGTGCTGAGTGTGCAACAATAAGTGCAACCGCATCATCTGTAACAGAAATTTTTCCGTAAGAATTGACTGTGTTTACTGACATAACATTCTCCTTAAAATGTTTGGGACTCGTGCCAAAAAGACAGTTTGTGCCCACAAACTTACGATAATAATAACCTATTTATCAAAAAAATGCAACACTTTCAAATAACTTTCATATTATTTGTTCCCTTTATTTGCAAATTTTTTAAATAATTTCATTAAATACTTGCAAATTTGAATATTGTATGATAAGATATACAAGGTATTATTATTCAAATCGCCGAGGAGGTAGAACTAATGAGCAGAGTATGTAGTATTTGTGGAAAAGGCGCTAATGCTGGAAATTCAAGAAGCCATGCCTTAAATATATCTAAAAGAGTTTATAGACCAAATATTCACAAACAAACAGTTGAAATTGATGGAAAAGTTCAATCAGCTTATGTTTGCACAAAGTGTATGAAAGGTTCTAAAAAAGATCGTTAATATTAAATCTTTTGATCTAGGCACCCGCCTAGATTTTTTTTATGCAAAAAATTATTTGTTCCCTCACCTCACTTCAATTGTGCTTATTTTGATTGAAATTTATAATTTTTTGTTTATAATTACTTTAGGAGAAAAATCATGTTAGAATTAATTGACGTAAGTTTTTCCGTTAAAGAAAAAGGAAAAACAAAGCAAATCCTAAAAAATATTAATCTTAAAATTGATGATGACAAGTTTTTTGTTATAACTGGTCCAAATGGTTCAGGAAAATCAACACTTGCAAAAATCATCATGGGTATAAACAAAGTTACATCTGGAAAGATTTTGTTTAATGGTCAAGATATAACCGACCTTTCAATTCCACAGCGTGCAAATCTTGGAATAAGTTTTGCATTTCAACAACCTGTTAAGTTTAAGGGTATAACTGTCAAGCATATGATTTCAATGGCAACAAAAAAAGATATTGCAGTTGCTGATGCTTGCAAATATCTTGCAGATGTTGGTCTATGCGCAAGGGATTATATTGATAGAGAAATTGACTCTTCCCTTTCAGGTGGTGAACTCAAACGTATTGAAATTGCAACAATTCTTGCAAGGGACAGCAAACTCGCTATCTTTGATGAACCAGAAGCGGGCATTGACCTATGGAGTTTTAATAGTTTGATTAAAACATTCAAGAATATGAAAAACAAGTATAAGTGTGGATTTATCATAATTTCACATCAAGAACGTATTTTGGATATTGCAGATCAAATCATCATTCTTTCAAATGGTGAAATAAAAACTGTTGGGACAAAAGATGAAGTGCTTCCACACCTTTCAGAAATTTATTCGGCATGCACAAAACTTGAGGAGGTGTCAGATGGAACTAAATAGTATTGATAAAGAGTTGCTTCAAACCATTGCCGACCTTCACTCTATTCCAGAGGGTGCGTATAATATTCGTAAAGATGGAAAACTTGTTTCGAGAAACGTTTCGGCAAACATAAATATAACAACAAAAAATGATAAGCCTGGAATTGATATATTTATCAAAGACAACACAAAAAATGAAAGTGTTCACATTCCAGTTATCGTAACCGAAGCTGGGTTGAAAGACCTTGTTTACAATGATTTCTATGTTGGAAAGAACTGTGATGTTGTTATTGTTGCTGGTTGTGGAATTGCCTGCGGAACAAGCGAAGATGAAGGGCATGATGGAATCCACTCATTCCATATTGGTGAAAATTCAAAAGTAACCTATGTTGAAAAGCATTTTGCAAACGGAAAAGGAACTGGAAAACGTGTTTTGAATCCAACAACAATTGTTGAACTTGACAAAAACGCTTATATGAAAATGGAAACAATCCAAATCAGTGGTGTAACATCGGCAGTTAGAACAACAAATGCCATGCTTGATGACGGCGCAAAACTTGAAATCAACGAAAAAATCATGACAGACGGCGAACAATATGCTGAAACAAACTTTAATGTTGATTTGAATGGAAAAGATTCATCAACCCACGTTGTTTCAAGAGCTGTTGCAAAAGACAAGAGCCATCAAATTTACAAGTCAGTTGTAAATGGAAATAACAAATGTTTTGGTCACACTGAATGCGATGCAATCATTATGGATAAAGCAAACATCATTGCAAAGCCAGAGCTTACAGCAAAATCAACAGATGCTTCTCTTATTCATGAAGCTGCAATTGGAAAAATTGCTGGTGAACAAATCATCAAACTTCAAACTCTTGGTTTGACCGAGCAAGAAGCAGAACAAGAAATCATCAAAGGATTTTTAAGATAATATAAAAAATTAAACAAAAAACCACGAAACTTACGCTTCGTGGTTTTTTCTTGTTTTTTTTGCTTAAGATTTTGATTTATTTTGTTTTTTTATAAACAACCTTAAAAATCCCCCAATAAATTTTGGTGCTTTTATGCAAACTATTGTCATATAATCTACCTCCGTTATAGTGCATTATATGAGCAAATAAAATTATTGTGAAAAGACTTATTTTGTAAATAAAAGCTTTCCTTTAAGTTGGCGAATTGTTCTTTTCATATTTTTTGAAGCAAACACAGTTTTTCCGCTAACAATGATATTTGCACCAAGTTTACGTAAAAGTTTTGCATTTTTGGTTGTTACTCCTCCGTCGATTTCAATAAAGACCTTTTTGTCCATTTCACGAACTTCGGCAACTTTTTCAGCCATTCCTGGGATAAATTCTTGACCGCATGCCCCTGGCTTAACACCCATAACCAAAACAACGTCTGCAAGATTTTTTTCAAGCAAATCTTTGATTTTGAGAGCGGGTGTTTTTGGATTTAAAGCAACCCCAGCAACGACATTCAATGACTTGATTTTTTCAAGGGTTTCAGAAATTGATTTTTCCTTGCAAGCTTCATAGTGAACAGTGATGATATCAGCTCCAGCATTTGCATAGTTTTCAATGCAGTTATATGGCTCTTCAACCATAAGATGAACATCCAAAAGCAAGTTTGTTTTGTCACGAATTTTGTCGACAAAAGTCCAATCAAATGTTTTGTTTTTAACAAAATTTCCATCCATAACATCAACG
>CAKVMF010000105.1 GCA_934771675.1 uncultured Clostridia bacterium | reverse complement strand
CTAATACCTATCTCAAAGACGATATACAATATGTGTCATTCTGAGGAGTGCGGAAGCACGACGCGAGAATCCTAATCCTATTTTTTTATAATGCTTAGACCCTCACGGAAACCTCACGGTTTCCTCAGGGTGACATGCTAATTATACTGTCTTACAAACTCGTAAATGACTGTCTGGGGATTTTTCGTATGACGCACTTAATTGCTCAATTTTTGACGTGAGGGTTGACAAGGAATAGCTCAATAGTCTATACTTGTTTTACGATAGAATTTTACAAGGTAGGATAAAATTTTGGCAAAAAAAGATGAAAATTTATTGGCAAAAAAACCTAATGTTGAAGGCAGAATGTTGCCAAACAATTTTGAAGCTGAACAAGCTGTTTTGGGCTGTGCTCTTATTGATAGTGAAGCCACTTTAACCGTTGTTAGCAGACTTGAAGACATTGATTTTTACAACCAAACTCACAAGCAAATTTTTAAGGTTATTCGTGAAATTTTCAAAAAAGCTTCACCTGTTGATATTGTAACTGTTACTGACGAACTTGAAAAACAAGGTCTTATTGAATCTGTTGGTGGCATGAACTACATCACTTTACTTTCAAATGCCGTTCCTTCTTCTGCAAGTTGCGGATACTATATTGATATTGTTAAGCGTGATTCCGTTTTGCGTCAAGTTATTCTTACCAGTGGAAAAATTATTGAACAAGCTTATGACAAAGGCTCTGATGAAACAATTCTTGGTGCTGCTGAAAAAGCATTTTATGAAATTGCTGAAAAGGGTCAAACCGGTGCACTTGAAAAAATTGATGTTTCACTTGAAAAGGTTATGAATAAATTTGAAGAAATTCACAAAGACAACACTCTTTTGCGTGGTCTTAAAACAGGATTTTATCAAATTGACAAAGCAACCAACGGCTTGCAAAAAACTGACCTTATTATCTTGGCGGCACGTCCTGGTGTTGGAAAAACTTCCCTCGCCATGAACATTGTTTCAAATGCTGCTCTTGATTACAAAGCAAAATGTGCCGTATTCTCTCTTGAAATGGGCAGGGAACAGCTTACTCAAAGAATGCTCTGTTCCGTTTCAAATGTTTCAATGGCAAAAGCTCTTCGTGGTGAACTTTCTGAAGGCGACTGGGCAAAATTCTGGCGAGCTGAAAAGAAACTTAAAGAAGCCGATATCTATATTGATGACAATGCTATGAACACACCATCACAAGTTCTTTCAAAATGCCGCAAACTTAAACGTGAAAAGGGTCTTGACCTTGTTGTTATTGACTACCTTGGACTTATGAAGTCCGACGAAAAAACTGACAGCCGTCAAAACGAAGTTGCAAGCATTTCAAGACAACTCAAAATTTTGGCGAAGGAAGTTGAAGTTCCAGTTCTTGTTTTGTGTCAGCTTAACCGTGACGTTGAAAAACGTGATGACGGAAAACCAGGCAGACCTGTTCTTTCAGACCTTCGTGACTCTGGTTCTATTGAACAAGATGCCGATATGGTTTGGTTCATTCACAGAGATATGACCAAGGTTGAAGATGCAAACAATCCAAACAGCAACTACACCGCCGAACTTATCATTGCAAAGTTCAGAAACGGTCAGCCGGGCAGTGTATTTCTTGGCTGGGACGGTTCAAGAACGAGTTTTGTTAATCTTGAAAAAGATGCAAATGAACAGAGCATTGTTGATATTTATCAAAAGAACGATGATTTGAAAAAGGCAAAAAAAGCCGAAAATGCAAAAGACCTTGACGAAGTTCACAAACAAGTTGAAGATGTTATCAATGAAGTTGATGCCTTCGTTCCAGATGGTCTTATGCCACCACCAGCTGAAGATTTTGCTCCGCCAGAATTGCCAGCAGGCAAGGATTTTAGTAAGGTTATTATTGAGAGTGCCGACGACCTCTTTTAAGCCAAAAAACGGCACATGATGCTTCAGAATTAAAAAAATTTCCAGACACTCATTTACGTCTTTGTAAAATCGAGCCTGGAAATTTTTTTATTCTTTGCCTGCTGTGCCGTTTTTTGGCTTAAAAGTAGTTGGTTAAAAGTGGGGGATTCTCTAGACAGTCATGTATTTCTTTATACACTCCTGCCTAGAATTTTTTTTGAGCCTCGTTACTTAATCAATTTTTTGGCTTAAAAGTGTTACACGTTGTAAAAGTGATTTATTATTAGATATTTGTTGTTTAAAAGCATGTCGCCCTGAGGAAAACCTGAAAGGTTTGACGTGAGGGTCTATTCCTTATAAAAAGCGGAATAGATTGCTACGTCGAAACAGAGTTTCTTCTCACAAAGACATACTAATTACATTAGCCTACTTAAATTAATTTCTTTATGTTGTTGAAATTGGATTGTTATGTGAGTGTTTTCTGGGCGTATTTTCCCATATTTTTTATTTATTTTTGTGGGAAATTTTACGGTATTATTTTTTATATGTTTGACAACAATGTTTTACATTGTTATACTATTGTTATAAGGAGAAAGAATGGCAAAACGTTTTGCGGTAACTTTGCTTATCGTGCTTGCATCTTGTGTGTTTATTTGTGCTGGTGTGGTGCTGGTTTTATTTTTAGCGCCAGGCCTTTCTGTGTTCGGTTTAAAATACATCGCTCGTGGAACTCACAATGTTCAAGTTGATGCAACGATTGAAGAACTTGCGGGGCCAGTTCCAAACTCTATTATTATTGAAGCAAATGAAATCCCTATTTCAGTTGTTTATTCTGACGGTTTCAACTACCGCATTGAATATCGCAACAACTATCAAGGCTTCACAACTTCTTCTTATGATGACCCAACAATTGCGGTTTACAAAGATGAAATTGGAAATCTTGTTATCAAAGTTAATGAATGGAAAAAATTTGTTTATGAAAGTTCATCTTCACAACGTGAACTTAAACTCCATATTCCACTATATTTAATTTCTAGTGGTTACAAGGTCTATGCAACAAGTTTAACAATCAATTCTGACAAGTCGCCAGTAATCTTTGAAAAGACTGATTCGTCTGACACAAGAATTCCAACATTCAAAACTCTTGATGTAAAAACAAACGGAAAACTTTATTATAACACTCAAACAAAGGCAACAACCTTTAAATTAGAAACAAACAACAAAATTGTTATTCCTGAAAACAGGGAATATGCAATTGATGCAACAAATTATGAACTTGAAAGTCATCGTGGAAGAATTGAAATTAATGGTGATGTTTCGGGTGATGTTACAGCAAAAACAAAAAATGGAAATATCTCACTTCTTTCATGCAAAAACTTGGTGGTTGAAACAAACTATGGTTCTGTTTTCACTTCAAAACAAGACAATAGTATAACAGTCAATGGAATCACAAACATAAAAACAAAAGCTGGTTCTGTTTACCTTGGTGAAATCAAGGGTTCTGGCAAAAATGAAATCACAACAAGTTCAGGCAAGGTTGAGATTGAAAAAATCAATGACGGTGAAATTACAACCAACTTTGGAAATGTTCTTATTCGCTCTGCAAGAGATGTGAAAGTTACTACAAATCTTGGAAAAATTGAAATCAATGAAGCCCTTACTTCTGCAGAAATTGAAACAAAACGTGGCGACATCTTTATTGGCGGTGACAATCTTCCAGTAAACAATGTTAAAGCTTACACAGCAAAAGGCAAGATTGATGTTTATTCTGTTAGTGGAAATGTTGAACTTGAAACTGCTGAAGGCGACATCAATTTCACAAACACAAACAGCTCAAATATAAAAATTACCTGTGGTGGAAAACTTACAGCAACAAACCTTAAAGGCAAGATTGATATTGTTTCAAAAGGAAACGTTTCACTTGATTTTAATCGTATCAATGATGAAACAAGAGTTGAACTTGGTGAAGGAGCAACAAGTGCTGTGCTTAAAGCTCCAAACACAAGTGCTTCAAGTATAAAATATTACATCGCGGGCAAAAATGTTGTGCGTTATGAAGTGTCTGACGACTCCGAAACAGATTCAAAAATTGAAGATGGTGAAAGTGTTGAAAATATGGGCTCAACTGGTC
>CAKVMF010000104.1 GCA_934771675.1 uncultured Clostridia bacterium | reverse complement strand
TTTGTGGCTCGTTGTTGGAACAACAATCACTTGGATCGTTGACCTTGTTTGCACAATTGTTTCAAAAAGACCTACATTTGTTGCATAAAATATAGCCTTTGGCTATATTTTTTTTAGCATAATTTTTCAATAATTTTATCTTTTTGTGATGACGGAAATAAGTCTATGATTGGAATTTCAAAAGGCAAGTATGCGCCCGTCATCTTTTTTTGTTTCAAGTTTGTGATTGTATTTAAATATGCCACCATTATCGATGCCGTAAAGTCTGGATTTGACTGCATTTGAACTTTCAAACTCATTAAATTTTTTGAACCAGAAATGGTTTTGAAATTGCATAGAACTTCGCCTTTGTGCAAAAGTTTGCTTTTTAGTTTAAGAAGCTCAATTTGACTCACAAACTCAATATCAACAATCTCACCTGCAAAATAGTTTGGAATGTTTCGTATTTCATATTCAATTCGTGGTTCGTCAATTTTTTTCGCCACAACATAGCACTTTCGAGTGTGTTTTTTTGTGTTTGAATCAAGTTTGCCAGCCTTTGCAAGTTTCACAGCATCAGAGTTTGGAATTGTAAATTCAATTCCGTCAATAACGCCGTCAATTTGGCGGATTGCGTCACTATGCCCCATGCTTATTCCCTTGCCCCAAAAAGTTATTGGTTCAGTTTTGCTTATTGCATAGCTCATCAACCTAAAAGTGCTAAATAGCCCTGGATCCCAGCCACATGCAATAATTGCTCTGTGGCTTGAAGACACCGTTATTTTGTTTAGAATGTTTTTTAATTTTGAGATTTTTGAGTGAGTGTCAAATGAGTTTATTGTGTCAAAGTATTTTGCAATTTCTGGCGCTTGAAGTTCGATATCATTCTTTGAACCACCACAAAGAAACATAACATCAATTTTGTTTTTGTATTGAATGTAGTTTTCATAAGGTTCAACTTTTGTGTTAAAAATTGATTTTGTAAGGCGTCTTGAAAAAATTGCAACAAGTTCAATGTTTGAATTTGAAAGCAATGTTTGTTCGACGGATTTTCCTAGGTTTCCATAACCAACAATTCCAACTTTAATTTTCATATTCACTTTTCACTTCCTTAAGAATTTTTTGGATATCTTTGCTAGGAGGAGTTAAAGGGAGCCTTGGACTACCAACATCAAACCCAACAAGGTTCATGTAAAATTTTATGCAAATTGGGTTTACGTCTAAAAATAAAGTTGTGTTGATTTTGTATAGGTACTTGTGCATACGTTTGGCATTAAAACAATCATTTTTTAGTGCAAACTCACATAGGTTTGAAACAAGCTCTGGATAGCAGTTTGCAGTGACTGAAATAACCCCCTTTCCACCCATCATAATTATGGGAAGTGTGAGCAAGTCATCTCCGCTGAAAACTGCAAAATTTGCAGGCAATATATCGCATAGTTTTGCGATTTGTGAAAGATTTCCGCTGGCTTCTTTTATTGCAACAATGTTGCTGATTTTTGAAAGTTTAAGCACGGTTTCTGGCAAAATGTTTACGCCAGTTCTTGATGGAACATTATACAAAATGATAGGCAAAGTTGTTTCTTTTGCAATTGCTTTGTAATGCTCAAAAAGTCCTGTTTGATTGCATTTGTTGTAAAACGGAGTAACAATCAAAACGGCGTCTGCACCGAGTGTTTCAGCTTCTTTTGTAAGAAAAATTGCTTGAGTTGTTGAGTTTGAACCTGTTCCAACAATAAGTTTAATTTTACCACTGGTTTGATAAACGCAAAACTTGATAATTTTTGTTCTCTCTTCTGCTGAAATTGTTGCAGATTCCCCCGTTGTTCCCAAAACCACAATGGCTTTTGTTCCGCATGCAATTTGAAAATCAATTAGCCTTTTTAGTTCAAAATAATTAACTTCACCATTAATATCAAATGGTGTTACAAGTGCAACCGCACTGCCTTCAAAAATCATAGTTCCTCCTTTTATAAGTTATGATTAATGAAGCAATTTGTGATAAAAAGAATTTTTGGCAAGAAAAAAACAGACACTTTAGTCTGTTTTTTAGTTTTCAGAATTTTGTTTAGATATTGTTCCGTCATCGGGCGGTGCGACAGTTGATTCAATATTGCTTGTTTCAGATTGTTTTTGATCTAAAGCCATATGCTTGTGGCGATTGCGGTTGCGGCACATAAATGAGATAAATACAATAAACGCAATAATTATTTGAACGTAATATGAGAAGAATCTCCATATAACAAGAGCTGTTCCAATAAGATTTTCAGGAAAAACAACGGCAAATATTGTGAGAAAACTGAATTCCGCAACGCCAGTTCCACCGGGAACAGGTATAACATTTGTTATGTATGCCATGGTTTGATTCAAAGAAAAGAAAAACAAATAATCTGCAACTGAAAATGTTGAACCGGTCAAAAATAAATAAATTGTGTAAGGCATGCCGCAGAGCAAAAATAGCATTATTACATATATAAATATTGATAGCAAGAATTTGTGGAAGTGTTTTAAAAAGTATATAATTTGGTTTTTGTAAATTAGCATTTTTTCAACTTGCTCTTCTTCATACTCTTCTTTTGAGTTGATTTTTTTGAATTTGAGCAAGAACCATGCACAAATGTTTATTATTAATTTGTGGAACTTTTTGCTAAACGACATTGCAAACACAAGCGAGATTGTTGCAACATTAAATAGCAGACCCACAAGCGCGATGAATTTTAAAAACACAGTTATGTTTAAAACTACAATGTAAGTGTTTTTTACTGCTGTGTAAATAAAAAGTGCAAGATATAAAACTATTGTGGTTGTTGAATAAATAATTTGGTTTAAGCAAACGAGTGAAAGGCTTTTGTCAAAAGGTATGTTTTTTCTTGAAAAATAATAAAACATAAATGGAAAATGTCCTGCTTTTGATGGCGTTACGTTTGAACCAAGATTACCAAAAAAGTAAGCTTCGGCAGTTTGCCCAAAAGTTAAACCAATGTTAGCCATTTTGTTTGAGCGGTAGATAATCACAATTTCTATTGTGTAATTTATAAAAACTATCAATGCGATAGTAAAAAGTCCAGTAAGTGAAAGTTTTGAGAGATTTGAAAGTTCAGAAAAGATTCCATTTTTAAGCAAATAAAAAAGAGTTAATGCAGTAACCAAAAGTATGATGACGGCATCAATAATGTAATATTTTTTGTTTTTAAGTCCATTTTTCATATGTTTATTATAAGCAAAATCAAAAAATAATCAAAATAAAATGAGCTTTCATTGAATAAAATTGAAAACTTAATCTCATATAAAAATAAATCATAATGCATTTGAATAAAATCATAAAATGTGTTATAATGTTCATGGGGTATTTTATGGGAAAAAAGAAATTTAAAATAGTAAATTATATTTGGATTATTCCACTTATATTAGGCATAACATTGGGAATTGTAGGTATAACAAAAATTATTTCTGCAAAAGAAATGTATATTCCGCCAATGGGTTCCGAAAATTGGTTTGAGGAACAAACCGCTCAAAGCGATGCAATAACTGTAGGTGCTGCAATTACATTTTTTGGATTTGGATTTCTTGGGGTGTTTGTCACCATGCTTTGTGCAGTTTTTCCAAACATAATTCGTGTGGTTAAAGAAAAAAAGCAGAATCTTAATATCCTTGAAAATGTCACCACTGAAAATGTTAATAAATCAAAAAAGAATAACTATCAACATTGCAAGTATTGTGGTTCAATCGTAAAAGATGGTGAAACAAAGTGTTCATCTTGCGGTGGAAAAATTTTTGAATAAAAAGTAGTAAACAATAAAAAAGCAAACACCCCTATGTGGGTGTTTTTTTGAGCGTAAAAATCTCTCAATTGTTTTTGTGTTTTTAATGATATTGACGTTCCGCCAATGATATTAACCTTTGGTTAATGATATTACTCATTTCATTCGTAATGATATAAAATTTAACCTTCATTTTTGCGTCAGCAAAAATATCATTTGCATTGGCAAATATCATTACGAAGTAATTTCACTGAACCGCAAGGTTCAATTTTATTGTAAACAAAAAAGAAAAA
>CAKVMF010000103.1 GCA_934771675.1 uncultured Clostridia bacterium | reverse complement strand
AGTCTTATGTGACGAGAGTTAGCGACAATTTCATCAAAATTGAAAAGTCGGGCAGTGGAATAACGGCATCCATTGTGGCAACATCAACCGAAATTGGCTAATTTGTAAAAAAAATTTAATAAAAACAAGGATTGTGTGATATTTTTTAAGATAATAGCACACAGTCCTTTTTTGCGTATTTTTTGAAAAAAGTCAAAATTTGTGCAAAATTTTAGCTATTTTTTGTTGACAAATTAGAAAAATTTACTCATTTTTTGGCAAAAATTTATGGTTTTTAAAGGTAAAAATTGGCTGAAAATTTGTCAAGTGTTTTTAGCAAATTTTTTGCTTTTTTATTTGCAAAAAAAATTTTGAGATTGGTTTGTTATAAATGCTGGAAAAATAAGGATTTATGTCGAAACATTGTTTTAAAAATATAATTATAATTTTATAACCAAAAAAATATCAAATTTTTTTGTTAAAATCGTGATTTTTTTATTGTAATTTTTTGCCCTTTTTGATATACTAATATAGTAAGTTATTGTCGTGTATTATACGCTTTAACTAGTTACAAATGATTGTTTGTATGGAGAATTCTTATGAAAAAGATGAAAAGTTCATTAAAAGCAATATTAATTTCAGTGGTGTCATTCGTTTGTGTTGCGAGTGCAGTTCTTGGCTGCGTTTTTGGCATTAAAGATTACAAATCTAAAAACTCAGAAATTGTGAGAACAGCACCAGTAAGCAATGCGTCATACATCAATGATGGCAAGCACACATATAATGGGCTTAAAATTGATGAAAGTGGAGTTGTTGTTGGCCTTGGATCGTATGATCTTAGAAAGACTGGCGGACATCTTCTTATTCCTAATGGCGTATCAGGTATTGATGCTAATGCTTTTTCGGGAATAAAAGCAATTAAGAGTGTAACTATACCTTTGACGATATCATCAATTGGCGAGTGGGCTTTTGCTGATTGCTCTATTTTGGAAGTTAATTTTGTAAGTTCAAAATTTGAATATACAAAATATGTTCATGGATACTCAAGTAATATCTCTGTTCGTTATGGCTTAGATAATATGACGGATCAGTTGTCAACAATTGAAACGGGAGCCTTTAGTGGTTGTAGAAAATTAAAATCAATTGAAATTCCATACACGGTTACTTCTATTGGTGATGCAGCATTTAGTGATTGCCAAGCGCTTTCAAAAGTTACATTTAATCATGTAGAGCCTGTTTTAGACTATATTGGAGCAGATGCTTTTAATGGTTGTTCAGCTTTAAAAATTGTTGCCATTCCTGAATCTGTAACAACAGCTGATGATGCTTTTAATGGTTGTGATAATGTTACAGTCTGCAGTTATGGTCTTGGTTTTTTAGGATCAGACATAGATAGTTCCGGTTCTCCTAAAGAAGATGCGGTTTATTGTGATTATTATGATTCAGAACCTTATAGAGGATCTGGATATATTTCAAATGCTGAAGTTTGGAACTTTAATATGCATGGCGAACCGGCAATTAAAGATAGAAAATATAAAATCTATATTGATGGATCTTTAAGTCGAACATTTACAAATGGTGGATCTTCATTTACTAATCCGAAAAAAATTAGTTTCTCGAATGTTGCCTTGATTGATCAATATGGTAGAGTTTGCAACACTATAACTGCTATGAATGAAGATTTGTATTTAACAACTTCTAGATTTAATCCAAGTGAGTTTGATTCTAGTGAAATGAGTAGTTTTAAATACGTTATTGATTCTGATTCTGAAAATGGTGAAATAATTTTGGTTGGCTTAAGTTTTGGTAGAAAAAGATTAAGCACTTTTACAATTCCTGCTGGTATAACTGCAATTTGGACTGATGCAATAAAAATAAATAATGACATTATAAATGTAGAATTGATTTTGCCTCATACATTGAAGTGCATTAATGCTGGATCATTTTATGGCAATTACAGCAGTGGTAATGGGTTTGGAAAGATTACATTTAAGGATTTTGAAGATGCTAATGGCAATGTTATTTGTTATAATCAACTTCAATTTATTGGAAGTGAGTCTTTAAATATTGTTCTTGGCTATGGCCTTTCTGATGATGCTGTTATAGAACTACCAGCAAACTTGAGGTATATAGATGACTATTCTATTAATGTTGATTTATATGGAAATTCATCAATTGTGCCAATATTAAAATTTAATAGAAGTATTATAAATTTAATATCAGATCGAATTATAGTATTTTTCCGTTATCTTCCAGATTTTTCTTTTGAGATTGTTAACAATCCATATTATGATAGCCGTTATAATTGCAATTCAATTGTAGAAACATCTTCAAGTACTATGATCGTTGGTTCGAGTAGGGCAACGATTCCTGAATCAATAAAAATAATAGGCTCTAACTGTTTTTATCAAAAAAATATTGAGTATGTTCTTTTGCCATCAACTCTAAAAACAATTAAAGATAGCGCATTTTATGATTGTAAAGAATTGAAGAATGTTGATTTTAATAGTAATTGTGAACTTCAATCAATAGGATATAAAGCATTTAATGGCTGCGAAAGTCTTGAAAGATTTGATATTCCTGCAAGTGTAACTTCAATATTTGATAATCCATTTACTCATTGCAGTAAGCTGAAGTATATTTCTGTTGATGATAATAATACAGTATTTACAAGCCAAAATGAAAGTGGAACAGAATGCAATGCTGTTATAGATAAACGTTCTAACAAACTTATTGTTGGATCAGGAACAACAATTATTCCAACCACTGTTACAACCATAGGCGGACAAGCTTTTTTGGGAAATGACCAACTTGTTTCAATTAATATTCCAAGCAGTGTTACCACAATTAGAGTACAAGCTTTTTTTGAATGTTCATTTTTGAAATATATAACTTTTGAAAATGGTTTGCAAACAATCTCTGAAACTGCATTTGCTTATTGTAAAAATCTTAACAATATAACACTTCCATCATCGCTTAAAACAATTTCTAACAGTGCATTTTCACAATGTTCAAAATTGTCAGATATTAGCATTGAAAACACATCTCTAACTGAAATAGGAACAACTGCATTTGAATATTGTTCATCTCTTAAGTCAATAACATTTCCATCATCTCTTCAAACAATTTCAAATTATGCTTTTGATAGATGTGGATTGACTAGTGTAAACATTCCTGCTAATGTTTCAACTGTTGGAATAAATCCATTCAGGCTTTGTAAAGAATTAAGAACTCTTACAGTAGACTCAAATAATTCAAAATATACAAGTTTTGGTGTTAATGCTTTATTTGAAACATCAACGAAAAAATTGATTACTGGTACTATATCAAATGCGGCGTATAAAGATGCTTTCGATGCATTTTTAAAACTTCCAAGTGTTATTGGAGACAGTGCATTTTGGGGAATGGATGGTTTGATTTATACTTTAAAAATCCCATCAAATATCACCGCTATTGAAAAAAATGCTTTTTATTCGTGCAGTAAATTGCCAGCTGTCGATTTTTCTAGTGTAAGTAGTGGATTTACAATTGCAAGTAATGCATTTTATAATTGCTATAATTTGGTTGATTTTGTTATTCCAACAAATGTTACTAGCATTGATTATGATGCGTTTTATGTTAGTAGTTATTTAGGTCCAAGATTAAAAAATATTTATAGTGCATACACAAGCAAACCATCTAGTTACCATTCTTCTTTTGCTAGTTCAAATATTAATGTATACTACTATAAAACAACTAAGCCAACAACTTCTGGATTATATTGGAGATATGTTGGCGGATATCCACAAGCTTGGAATGGTCCAAACACAATAACATACAACACAAATGGTGGATATCAAGATTCTTCACTTACTTATCCAACAACTTATGTTTCAGGAACAACTATCACAATTTCTGAACCAAAACATAATTTAGGTTATAGCTTTGGTGGATGGATTGATCAAAATGGTGTGATTAGAAACAAAATCAGCACAGGCGCTTCTGGCGAATTGCATCTCACTGCTCAATGGGGCAGTGCTGGTCTTAATTTGACTACTATTTCAGGCGATGAAAATGGTG
>CAKVMF010000102.1 GCA_934771675.1 uncultured Clostridia bacterium | reverse complement strand
AGGAATAGACCCTCACGTCAAACCTTTCAGGTTTTCCTCAGGGCGACATGCTTTTTTATTGCCTTATTGCTCAATCGGATTTTATTACTAACACCTATCTCAAAGACGATATACAATTCATGTCATTTAAGGAGTGCGGGAGCACGACGTGAGAATCTTTTTCTTGCCTTATTTTGCAATTAAAACATGTGAAATTTTCTTTATTATTACGACAAGTTCTGTTTTGCTTTTAAAATATCGCTCTCTACATATGAAAAATAACAAAAATATAACAATTATTTGCTGAAAACTTATTGACTTAATTCGGGTTTTGTTATAGAATTATATCGCATAATTATGTTATGTTTGACATTATGTCTTTTTTTATTGCGTCGGTGTGCAAGAAAATTGGATCGTATTGCTCAAGAATTTCCTCGATTTAGGGTTTTAGAGAAAATTCACCATAAATACTAAAGGAGGTATAACTATGCCAACCATTAACCAAATCGTTCGTCATGGTAAAGGTAGAGAAAAACAAACTGTTAAGGCAAAATGCCCAGCTCTTGAAAAATGCCCACAAAAACGTGGTGTTTGCTTAAACGTTACCACAACTTCTCCAAAAAAGCCTAACTCTGCTCTTCGTAAAATTGCCAGAGTTCGTCTTACTAACAGAATGGAAGGAACCGTTTATATTCCAGGCGAAGGACACAATTTGCAAGAACACTCAGTTGTTCTCATTCGTGGTGGCCGTGTTAAAGATTTGCCAGGTGTTCGTTATCACATCATTCGTGGCGTTCTTGATACAGCAGGTGTTCAAAATCGTAAACAAGCTAGAAGTAAATATGGTGCTAAAAAAGCTAAGTAGTTAGCCCCAAAATCTTATTTAATCTAAAAAGGAGGAAATCTTATGTCAAGAAGAAACAGAGCGGAAGTTAGAGAAGTTGCTCTCGATCCAGTTTATAACTCAACAGTTGTAACAAAAGTTATCAACCAAGTTATGCTCGACGGCAAACGTTCTATTGCTCAAAAAGTTGTTTATGAAGCAATGGAAATCGCTGGAAAAAAACTTAACGCTGATCCACTTGATGTTTTCAATAAAGCACTTGAAAATATTAAACCAGTTTTGGAAGTTAAAGCTAGACGTGTTGGTGGTTCTACTTACCAAGTTCCAATGGAAATCAGACCTGAAAGACGTCAAACTCTTGCTATTCGTTGGCTTGTTTTATATGCAAGACAAAGAAGTGAAAGAACAATGGCAAACAAACTTGCTGGTGAACTTGTTGATGCATACAACAATTCAGGTAATGCATTCAAGAAGAAGGAAGATGTTCATAGAATGGCTGAAGCTAACAAGGCTTTTGCATCATACCGCTGGTAAAATTTCAGCAAAATTTAATCGCATTGCTTCGTTTTCTTCAAAAATTTCCAGACAGTCATTTACGTTTTAGTAAACTCGTGCCTGAAAATTTTTGAGAGCCTCGCCCTGCAATCAAATTTTGCCGAAATTACATTTGCTAAGACGAGTATAGTTTTGGGATTGATTTTATTGAATGTTGCGTTACTTAAAATTTTTCAAAACAGTCATGTATTTCTTCATACACTCCTGCTTCGAAAAATTTTAGAGCCTTGTTCAATCCAAAATTTTTGCCGAAATTATATTTGTTAAAACAAATTATGTTTTATCAAAATTCTATTAAACATTTTGTTTAAACTTGAATAGAGTAGTTAAAAATTTATATTGGTGAATTATATCGGTGTATAGTTTAGCAGGTTTGTTTTTAACGCTTATTCAATTTATCTTTTATTTTATAAAAAATAAAAATCACTTTAAAATATTTGTTAAATTTTAAAAAATTTAGTATACTTTAGTTATGTGACAAGTAAGTCACAGTGAAACTAGTTAGGAGATTAATTTATGCCTAGAGATTATGCGATGGACAAAGTTAGAAATATTGGTATTATGGCTCATATTGATGCTGGTAAAACCACTACTTCTGAAAGAATTTTGTTCTATACAGGAAAAACACATAAAATAGGTGAAGTTCATGATGGCGGCGCTACCATGGACTGGATGGCACAAGAGCAAGAAAGAGGTATCACTATCACTTCAGCTGCAACAACTTGCATCTGGAAAGATCACAAAATTAACTTGATTGATACCCCAGGACACGTTGACTTCACTATGGAAGTTGAACGTTCACTTCGTGTTCTTGACGGCGCTGTTGAAGTTTTCACAGCCAAAGAAGGTGTTCAAGCCCAATCTATCAAGGTTTGGAACCAAGCTAACAAATATGGCGTTCCTAGAATTGCCTATGTTAACAAAATGGATACCCTTGGTGCAGATTTCTTCTATGCTGTTAGTCAAATGAAGGAAATGCTTGGTGCAAATGCTGTTCCAGTTGAACTTCCAATCGGCAAGGAAGACACTTTTGAAGGTGTTATCGACCTTGTTGAAATGAAAGCCATCTATTTTAGAGATGACGAAGGCAAAGTTTTTGATATTGTTGAAATCCCTGCTGAATACAAGGATATTTCTGCTGAATACAGACAAAACCTTATTGAAGCTGTTGCTGAAACTGATGACACTCTCCTTGAAAAATTCTTCGCTGGTGAAGAACTTTCAGTTGATGAAATCAGAACTGCAATTAGAAAATCTACAATTGCATTGAAGATGCTCCCAGTTCTCTGCGGTTCATCTTACAAAAACAAAGGTGTTCAAGAACTCCTTGACGCTATTGTTTATTATCTTCCTTGCCCAACAGATATTCCACCTATGGCTGGAACTGATATGCAAGGCAACCCAATTGAATGTAAAGCTGATGACAAAGCTCCACTTGCTGGTCTTGCTTTCAAAATTGCTACCGATCAATTTGGTAGACTTACATTCTTTAGAGTTTATTCAGGATGTATCAAATCTGGTTCTTACGTTTTGAACACCACAACTGGTGAAAAAGAAAGAATCAGCCGTTTGGTTAGAATGCACTCAAACTCAAGAGCTGAAATCCAAGAAGCTTATGCTGGTGATATCGTTGCTATCATTGGTTTGAAGGACACTTCAACTGGTGACACACTTTGCGACGAATCTCATCCAGTTAAACTTGAAAACATGGATTATCCAGACCCAGTTATTTCTATGGCTGTTGAACCAAAAACAAAGGGCGACCAAGAAAAAATGACAAACGCACTTTTGAAACTTGCTGGTGAAGACCCAAGCTTCCACTTCTCAACAAACAAAGAAACTGGACAAACAATCATTGCTGGTATGGGTGAACTTCACCTTAACATCATGGTTGATCGTATGAAACGTGAATACAACGTTGAATGTAACGTTGGTGCTCCACAAGTTGCTTACAAAGAAACCCTTCGTGGTGAAATTGAAGCAGTCGGAAAATATATCCGTCAATCTGGTGGTAAAGGTCAATATGGTCACTGCGTCGTTAAATTTGAAGGTCTTCCAGCAGGCGAAGGTTACAAATTTGTTGATGCAACCGTTGGTGGATCTATTCCAAAAGAATATATCCCTGCAGTTGACAAAGGTATTCGTGAAGCTGCTATGTCAGGTGTTCTTGCAGGATACCCAACAGTTGACTTCAAAGCAACTGTTGTTGACGGAAGCTACCACGAAGTTGACTCTTCTGAAGCTGCTTTCATGATTGCTGGTTCTATGGCATTCAAGGAAGCATTCAAGAAAGGTAATTCAGTAATACTTGAACCTATCATGAAAGTTGAAGTTCAAGTTCCAGATAAATATTTGGGTGATGTTTTGGGCGATCTTTCAAGAAGACGTGGAAACGTTCTTGGAACAACTCTTAAAAACGGCAACCAAACAATTGAAGCTGAAGTTCCACTTTCAGAAATGTCTGGATATGTTACTGATTTGAGATCACTCACACAAGGTCGTGGTGACTCATCAATGGAACCATGCAAGTATGCTGAAGTTCCAAGAAACATCGCTGAAAAAATTATCGGCGATCGTTCAAAAAATAATTAATAATTAAAAATAAGGAGATAAAAAAAATGGCAAAAGCTAAATTTGAATCTAAAAAGCCACACGTTAACATTGGTAC
>CAKVMF010000101.1 GCA_934771675.1 uncultured Clostridia bacterium | reverse complement strand
TAAGACATTGTTAATTAAGCATGTCATTGCGAGAAAATTGTAAAATTTACGTGGCAATCTATTCCTTATAAAAAGCGGAATAGACCCTCACGTCGGGGGTTGAACCCCTCCTCAGGGAGACATGCTTATTTTTGTGCCATATTACTAAAAACATTTTTCTTTTTACTAATATAATAAATAATAAACAAAAAAAACATGGCGGCTGAAATTGGCTGTCATGTTTTTATCTTTTTCTCATTTCTCAAAAAGTCTTACAATCTTCCGCAAGCATCATGGGTGACTTTTTCAAGGAAACTTACACATTTTGAAATTTGTGCATGTTCTTCATCGGTCATCTCCAAAAAGTAGGTTTTGATTGCGCCGTCTTTTCCAACAACAGTTGGCATTGAGAAGTAACAATCATGTTCCTTGTTATAAGAAGAAATGGTCATAACTTCTTTTGCATCGCTCAAAATTGCATTGGTTATTTTCATAAGACAAACGCCAATACCATAGCAGGTATTACCTTTTTTGTTGATGATATCATATGCACTTTGAACAACTTCGGTTTTGATTTCTTCCTTTTCAGCATCTGAAAGATTATTTTCAATCTTGTTCAAACCAATGGTTGCGTTGCTCCAAGGAATCATTTCGCTATCGCCATGTTCACCAACAACATATGCGTGAACACTCTTTGCTGAAACGCTAAATTTTTGTCCCAAAATGTGACGAAGTCTTGCACTGTCAAGAGTGGTTCCACTTCCAATAACTTTGTTTGGTTTGAAGCCAGAAAGCTGTCTTGTGATTGCAGTCATAACATCAAGCGGATTGGTTGCAATCAAATAAATTCCGTGGAATTTTGTTTTATTTATTTCACTAATAATAGACTTGAAAACTTCAATGTTTTTATTCAAAAGATCTTGTCTGGTTTCACCAACTTCTTGGCTACGTCCTGCACAGATACAAACAATTGTTGCATCATGACAATCTTCATAAGTTCCTGCCTTAATTTTAATATTTGCATTGCTATAAGCAGAAGCATGCATAAGATCTAGTGCTTCACCTTCAACACGTTCCTTTTTAACATCAATCAAAACGAGTTCATTAACAGCATTTGTTGTAGTTACAATTTGATACGCATAGCTCATACCAACAAAACCACATCCAACCAAAACAACTTTATTCATAAAAAATCCCCCTAAAATTTTATTAATATTTTTTCTTGCTCATTATTTTTGAAACAAACTTTCAAAAAGTCTAACATTTCCAAAGCAAGGTTTAAGTTCACCAGTTTCGCATTTTTTAACAATATCAACAACCATTTTGTTGCAAGGAGTTGGAACGCCATATTTTTCACCAAACTTAACAACAATCCCGTTGATTGAATCAATTTCACAAGGTCTGCCTTTTTCCAAATCTTGAAGCATGCTGGCCTTTAACAATCTATGCTTTTTGATTGCAATTGGAATAATCATGAACGAAATCCATTTTTTCATGCAGCCTTTATAATCAAGGAGTTTGACAACGTCTTTACCTTGAATTTTTTCTATTTTAATTTTTGCAGCCGCTGCAACATCTATACATTCTTTGATAATTCTTTGAATAACTTTTCTGCTAGACTTATCTTTTGCAACAGCACCAAAAGTATCTCCACACACAGCGCTCATACCTGAAAACGCACTATTGATAAGCAGTTTTGCCCATCTTGCACCAATAAAGTTTTCATCTTGCTCAACATTTCCCATAAGCGAAAGAATACGAACAATCTCGTCAAGTTTTTCGTCTTTATGACCATTGAGCGAACCAACTGAAAATGTTAAACATTCCCTATTGTTTTCGCTGGTAAGTTGGCTAAGCCCTGGCTCAAGCCTTGTTGCGCCCCAACCAACAGCACATCCATAAGTTCTGTTTTCGCCAATAACTTCAGCAACATCAACTTCAGGCAAGCCGTTTTGCATTGTGCAAATAACACCATCGTCTGTAAGCATCTTTGCAAGTTTTTTTACGGTTTCAATATTTTGAATTTGTTTTGAGAGCATAAAGATGATATCATATTTCTCTTTTACTTCGGTTTCTAAAACTGCATGAACTTTTTGAGTCATAACAGCTTTTCCAACAACCCTTGCCCCGTTTTTGTTAAGTGCTTCAACACTTTTTGGATTGCGGTCAACAATATCAAACTTTTCGCCAGCTTTTGAAAGATTTGCAGCAAGAACAATCCCAAGTGAACCTGCACCATAAATTGCATATTTCATTTTAACTCCTCCCTTTTCGCCTATAGTTTATTACAAAAAAACAAAAAAGTCAAAACGTTAAAATCTATAAAATTTTATTCATTATCAAAAAGTGTGCTATTTTCAAGGAATAAAAAACTCAATGTTTCCTAAACTAATATTATTATATGAATACCACAACCAAAAGCAATGAACAAAAAATAACACTTATTCAAAAAGTTTCAAAGTTGTTTAACGACAAAAACAAAGTAAAAACACAATCGTTTGTTGTTGGCGGCGACAACATTAAAGTGTTTTATATTGAATGCTTGATTGATAAAAAATTGCTATCAAGTTCTGTTCTTGCGCCAATTGAAAAACTATCAACAAAAAAAGAACAAAATCTTACACAATCTTCTTCAAAAGAACAGTTTTCAACAAAAGCTAACAATTCGTCAAAACAAAACACAAACAGTCAAAATGAAACAGATTCAAACGCTGCTAAAAACAAATCTAAAAAATCCACCAACCACAAAAACGATTCAGCTTTGCAGGACAATAACAATTCAACTTCGACTAGGTCAACTGAAAATGGAAGCAATACAACTTCATCCACCGATATGCTTTTAAACGAACTAAAAACCCACGCAATATCATTAAGTTCAATTGAACAGACCGAAAAAATAAGCGAAATTGAAAAAGCTATTTTTTCAGGTGCTGCGGTTGTTGTTTCGTCTGGCGGAGCAATTATCTGCCCTCTTTTTTCACCAGAAAAACGAAGTATTGCCGAACCGCCAACGTCAAGGGTTATCAAAGGACCAAGAGAAGGTTTTGTTGAAGATATTTTTACAAACGAAGGACTTATCAGAAAACGTGTCCGCTCAAGTGACCTAGAAATTGAAGATATGTTTATTGGTAGAAGAACCCAAACACAGGTTTCACTTTTTTATCTCAAAAGCGTGGCAAAACCTGATGTGATTAAACTCGTCAAAAAACGACTATCAGCGATTGATATCGACGCAATTTTAGATTCATATTATATTGAATCATTTTTGGAAGCGGACAACCTAAAATATTTTAAGCGGGTTGGCAACACCGAAAAACCAGATATTTTTTGCGCAAAAATTTTGGAAGGCAGAGTTGGAATTTTGGTTGATGGCTCGCCGGTTGCATTAACCGTTCCATTTATGATGTTTGAAGACCTGCAAAGTGCTGAAGACTACTACAACATTCCCGCAATTGCAACCTTTGCAAGACTCATTCGTATTATTGGATTGATTTTTGCACTTTTGATTCCAGGGATTTATGTTGCTCTTCAAAGTTACAACTATCGCATACTTCCAATCAACTTTCTGATAACACTTCTTTCCAGCATTGAAGGTCTGTCAATACCACCACTTGTGGAAATTATGATTGTTTTGTTTTTATTTGAAATTATCACTGAAGCAAGCCTAAGGATGCCAAACTCTCTTGGAATGGCACTTTCAATCATTGGTGCGTTGGCACTTGGAAACACCGCAGTTGACGCAGGAATAATCTCGCCGCCAAGCATTGTTGTTGTGGCAGTTTCAAGCGTTGCAATCTACATCATCCCAGACCAAATTTCACAGACCAGGCTTCTCCGTTTAATTTTCACGGCAATTGGCGGAATCGTTGGACTATATGGAATTGTCACAGCATTTTTGATTCTTACAACTTATCTTTGTTCAATTGAAAGTTTTGGTGTTCCATACCTCACACCATTTGCTCCAAGCATAAAGGCCGACAAAAAGGATGGCTACATCAAAAAGCCTGTCCAAGACATGCAAAAGAGGCCGTTTATGATTGCTGGCAAAAACAAAACTCGCCAAGGAGGTAAAGATGAGCGCTAGAC
>CAKVMF010000100.1 GCA_934771675.1 uncultured Clostridia bacterium | reverse complement strand
GAATAATGTTGTATCCCTGCTCTTCAACTTTATCTTTCAAAATTTCAAATGGAAGATTTTCCAAAAGTTCACTCTTACTTTCACTTTCAAAAACTGATGTGGAAACATTTTTTTGCAAATCCAAAACCATTGAACAATTTTTGGCCGTTGTTTCAATTTGATTTTCAGTTCCAGTTTCTGCCAGTTTCTGTTCAAAAGCCTGCAATCTTTCAAGAGTTTCAGCATTGTTTAGTCTGCCACCATCAAGCAAACCCTTATCTAGACAAACAAAAGCTGCCGAAATAACCACAACAACTGCAACCAAACAAACAAATAATCTTTTCAATAATTTGCAATTTTTCATTAGTTTCCACCTTATTATGTAATAATTACATAATACATTTTAACCCCCAAACAAATCAAGCAAAAAAGCCCATTCAAAAAAAATAGTTTAAAAGGCAAAAAGGAAAAACAATTCTAATAAATCTTTTATTGCAAAAAAAAGAGTAGTCCCCCTACTCTTTTTTTAATATATCCAAAACGTGTGAACTTGCACCAAGAAGTTCAGGCCTTTCAGCAATTGATTCTTGATACCTTATAAAAGTTTCAAAATCTTTCTGTGAAAGATTGTTGATGACGGGTCTAATGTAGTCTGTCGCACCATCAACTCCAATGATTTTGTATCTTGAAAGTTTTGCATCGCTTTGAAGTTTGTTTATTTCTTCAAGTCGAACATAACTATACAAATCTTTTTCAGTTGTTTTGCACTCAAAGTTTTCGTTTAGCATTCCCGAATTTAAACATTCACTTAAATGTCCTTCTTTAAATGCATAGGTTATTACGGCATATTCATTCATCAAATACATAATCAAAATGTAGCCGTTTTTTCTAACCACACGCTTTGCTTCAAGAATAGCCTCAAGTTTTTCTTCATGACTCATCAAGTGATAGTTTGGACCAAAGAGCAAAACAATATCAAAGCTCTCATCTTTAAGCTTCAAATCAAGAGCATTACCTTGTTTTGCAATAACTTTGCTAGATTTCATTTTTATCTGACTAACATTTTTGTTAACAAGCTCAATAGCTGTGACATTGTGTCCTTTGTCCGCATAAAAAACAGAATATGCCCCTGTTCCTGCCCCAACATCCAAAATATCAACCACAGGCTTTCCAGTCTTTGCAATAACTTCGTCAATATACCTTGTTGCAACCGAAAACTCAACAATGCCATGCCTAGATTTCAACCTTTTGTCTTCATTAAATTTGTTATAATATTTTTCAAGTTCGTTCATAACCTAAAGATACCAAACTTCACCAAATTTGTAAAGCCTTTAATTTCCACTATCCTCATAAATTCTTCTCGTTAAAATGCTTTTCAAATTTAACATTGCAGCACCAAACCACCATATTTACCAAACGGCAAAAAATAGTTAAGTAACGAGGCTCAAAAAAAAATTCTAGGCAGGAGTTTACAAAGACGTAAATGGCTGTCTGGACTTTTTTGAAATTCTGAAGCATCATTTTCCTTTCCGCTTTACCAAACGGCAAAAATTGAGTAAGTAAGAAGGAATAGAAAAATCCCCAGGCACAACATCATATTTACCAAACGGCAAAAAATAGTTAAGTAACAAGGCTCAAAAAAAATTCTAGGCAGGAGTGTACAAAGTAGTACATGACTGTCTAGAAATTTTTTTTAGAAACGAAGTTAATTGACTATTTTTTGCCGCTTGGTTATGAGAGATGACCAGTAATAGTCACAACCGTAGTTCCCGATGCTGGAACTGTGATTGTTGGACCAGTTGAAGATGGAACTGAAAGAACATTTGAACTTGAAACTGTGTAGTCACTAGATGAAAGTGTTGATGAGCTTCCAGTGCCAATTTGAAGTTTGACTGATTCTACCGTGAAATTGCTTGGAAGGTTGTCCGTTACGTTTGAAATATTTGCAACCACAGAATTTCCATTTGTAAGCGTCAAATAATAATTGAATGTTTGATTTGGAACAGCAGTTGTTACGTTTGCACTTTTGGTCATGGTTAAGCCAGAACTAGTTTTTTTTTGAATTGTTGAACTAGCATATGCGTTAACAGTCCCAGAAGCAGGATAACCAATTGCTTGAACGCTGTTAGTGATTGAACTAACACTTGAAGGCAAATTATAAACAACTTGAGCTTTGTAAGTAAGTGTCATGCTTGCACCAACAGCAAGTTGTTGAAGAGTGAAAGTTAATGGATTCGTTGCAACTGGCGTAACAGGATAAGTTTGCGTTATTGTTGACAAACTACCGCTTCCAGTTACATAAGCCAAATAATTTCCACCAAGGTTGTCAATGATTCTAACACCATTTAAATAGTTTGCACCAGAGTTTGTGATTTTTACAGCATAAGTGATGATATCACCCACTGCAAAAGTTGTGGTTGATGGTGTTTTTGTTACAGTTAATCCAGATGAGTTGTCAAAATTGATTGGCAAGTTGTTTGAAGACACTGTAACTGAATCAGAAGAACCTGTGAGTGTGTAGGTTGTTGAACCGTTGTTATAAATTGTTTCTGCCATATTTTCTCCTTTTGTTAATGATTTTTGTTGTTTTTTTGCGATTTTTTATGTGATTTTTATTTATTTTTTATAATTTTTGCGTTTTTATGAATTAAATGCCCCTGTGATTGTAATGACAGTTTTTCCATTCACACCACCACTTGATGCTGGAACAGAAATTGTTTTTGAACCAGTTGGAAGCGTTAAAACATTTGATGAATCAACATTGTAATCACTTGTTTCATAAGTTACCAAAACTCCGTTTGAAACACTTGAAATTGAACTTATTGAAAAACCAGTGGGCAATGTATCTGAAATCACAACATTGTTTGCATCCAAGTTTCCAGAATTTTCAAGAGTAATTACATAGTCAAAAGAATTACCTTCAACAATATTATTTGCGCTAGATTCTTTTTTGAGTTCAACTTGTGCATAATTTTCTCGCTCAATTGTAACCGTTGGATTAGGACTCATTGTTACAAGAGTTCCAGAAGATGACTCTTCCCTGCCAGTAACAGTTGCCGTGTTTGTGATTGATGCCACGCTTGAATCAATTGAAGAATTTACTCTTGCAACGTATGTTATTGTTGCTTTTTCTCCAGAAGCCAAAGGATTAACAAGTGTAAAAACCAAAGGGCTAGTTGAAGTTGGAATAATTTGTGTGATTGTTCCATTTTCATTTAAACTCCCACTGCCAACAACAAATGAAAGTGGATTGCCAGACCCACCAAGATCATCTGAAATTGTAACAGCGTAAAGAGGAAGATTTCCAGTGTTTTCAACTTGAACAATATATGTGATGTTTTGACCTGGTCTAAATGAAGTGTTCAAAGTTGACTTTAAGCCAGAAATTGAATAATCTTCAATTAAGTTTACAACCGCAGTATTGCTAATTGCAGAATCAACACCAGTTTCACCATAGCCATATGTTACACTTGCCAAATTTTTAATTTGAGTTGCCATTGTCTTTCTCCTTTGCAAAATTTCGGCGATTTTGTTCGCCACTATATCTTATTCATCACATAAAAAATATGTTACAATAAAAATAAATTCATAAAAAATAAACAAAAAATTTGCAAAAACACAAAAAAGAGATGAAAATCATCTCTTTTTTAATTAAAAATTAACTTTTTTGCAGTTTTTGTTCTGAAATCTCATTTTTGATTTCAATCTGTTTGATAAAATTTTTGAGCGGCTCATCAATCTTTGTTTTAAAGACTGTTTCGTTCATAGATTTGAAAAATTCAACTCCTCGCTTTGAAAAATAACCAACAGTTTGTGCAACAATTTTATTGTAAAACATTGCATTTGATGTTTTTTCAAAACACTTTGTTATGCTGCTTATTTTTACACCTTTTTCAAGTGCATCCATAACCAAAATAGCATCATCTAAATCTTTGCCTTCAAACAAATCTCTTGCCCTATTTTCAACATATGTTTCCCAAGCACTAAACTGATCTGGATAAACAAGTCTTTTACCCTTTTGTTTCCAAAAATAAATTTGCTTGTTTAATTCTAATTCTTTTTCTGCCGCATTTTTTGCAATCATCATCAAATATTCTTGCTCAAGTTCAACTTGACTGTC
>CAKVMF010000099.1 GCA_934771675.1 uncultured Clostridia bacterium | reverse complement strand
ACCATATTGTTGGAAAGGGAGTTATGAAAGAACTTCGTGAACGTAATCCAAAAGCAAACATAATTGCAATTGATTATGACGCCAGTGCTTCAAAAATCAACCAAGAAAATCGCATAAAACTTATGCTTTCAAATGCAAAAGAAAATTTGAATAATTAGGAGGAAACATATATGTTTCAAGAAAGCATCTTAAAAGAAAAATATAGTGAAAATGAAGTGGCGGAGATTTTGTCGGTTTCAAAACAACTTGAAAGTTTAGATTTGAAAAAGTTGGTTTTGGAACAATGTTACGAAACTGCTGACGTTGTGATGAAACTTAAACTCGATGCGTCAAGCATGTGTGCTGCTCTTATTTTTCCATGTGCTTTGTATGATCAAACTTTGCTTGAAAAATTTCAAACAAATGATGAAGTAAAAACGATTCTTAAAAGTTTGCTTACTCTTGAAGAATATTCAAAAAATTACACTGACACGCAAGGGCTTCGTGAAATGCTTATTGCTATCACAAAAGACATTAGAGTTGTTATTATAAAAACTGCACAAATTCTCGTTTTTGCACGTAAAAATGTAAAAAAATACGAAAATCAAGCCATTTCTTGCGTTTTTAAAGCGATAGATGATATTTACGCTCCAATCTCTGCACGTTTGGGACTTAGTGAAATTAAGTCTGAACTTCAAGATTTATCATTTGAATTTCATGAGCCAAAAGCATATGCAGAGCTTAAAGAAGATGTTAAAAAAGAAACCCGTGCAAACATGCACATGATAAATGAAATGGTTTCAACAATAAAAGATCTTTTGAAACAAAATGGAATTGAATGCACAGCCTATGGACGTATCAAACATTTGTCTAGCATTTACAACAAAATTAAAAATAAAAATTACACATTAAAAAATATTTTTGACATTGCAGCGGTTAGAATTTTGGTTAACAATGTGAGCGAGTGTTACACAGCGCTTGGCATTGTGCACTCTAGTTTTGTTCCTGTTGACGGAAGATTTAAAGATTACATTGCGAACCCAAAGCCAAACGGGTATAAATCTCTTCACACAACTGTTTATTTTAAAAATGAATTTTTTGAAGTTCAAATCAGAACTTATCAAATGCACGACTTTGCTGAATATGGTGTCGCTGCACACTTTTTGTATAAAGAGCACAAACGCAACCTTGCAGGACTTGATAGCAAACTTTTGTGGATTCGCAAGATGCTTGAAAATAAAGATAATGTTTCATCTGAAAAATTGCTTGAAGAACTTAAAACAGATGTTTATCTTGGTGAAATTTTTGTTCAAACTCCGATGGGGAAAGTTATCAAACTTGTTGAAAATGCAACGCCTATTGACTTTGCATATTTGATTCATAGTGATGTTGGAAACAAATGCGTTGGTGCAAAAGTTAATGGAAGAATGGTTCCGCTCACTTCAACACTTTCAAATGGTGATGTTGTTGAAATTTTAACAAATGCAAATTCAAAAGGACCATCTAGGGACTGGCTTAAAAAAGTTAAAATGCAACAAACTCGTGACAAAATCAACTATTATTTCAAAAAGCAGATGAAGGAAGAAAACATCAAACTTGGAAAGTCAATGGTTGAACAATTTGCAAAAGCCAATGATATTAATCTTTCAGCTCTTATGAAAGATGAATACATTGACCAAATCTTGAAAAAGAATGCATTTTTGTCACTTGATGAAATTTTTGCATCAATTGGTTATGGGTCAATCACAGCCGACAAGTTTGTTAGACGTCTTCAAAACATGAAGGCTGCTGAAGACAAACTCAACAGAAATGTCGTTGATGAAATTTCAAAATCTCCAGTTAAAATCGAAAATAATAGTGATATTATCGGTGCGGAAGGAACGCTTACAAAGTATTGCAAATGTTGCAATCCAATCCCTGGTGATGAAATTGTTGGTTACGTTTCAAGGGGTCGTGGCATTATTATTCACAGAAAAGATTGCGAAAATGTTGAAAAACTCGCAAAAGACAGATTTATAAAAGTTGACTGGAACTTGAACAAAGACAAAGATTATAGTTTCACATCTATTGTTGATATTATCGCAAAAAACACTGCTAGCATTTATATTGAAATCACAAATGCTTTGAGTGAACTTGGTGTTAGAGTTTCATCACTTAACACAAATCAAAACAAAAATGGCGAACTTATTATCAAAATTGGTGTGCTCATAAAAGATAAAAGCGAACTTAACAAAGTTAAAAATAAACTTTCATCACTTCAATCAGTTTTTGAGGTGCTTTAATGGAGCAAAAACAAATTGTTTGCAGAGATGAAATTGTTAAAAAGTTGTTATCTTTAAAAAAGATTGAATCAGAAGAATATTTTATTCGCCACAAAAATATCATAAATTCAAAGCAAGAAATTATTTGTGTTGCGTCAAAAGATATTAGGGCGGTTGCAAAAGAAGTTTCAAAAAATGACTATTTTGATTATTTAAATCAAGCAAAAAATACCCATGCAAGTGAAGAGTATTATGAAGAAACACTTGTTCAAGGAATTGTTATTGCAAATCAAAAAAATCTTGATGAGCAAATTTCAAACTTTTCGTGGTGGGTGAATAAGATTGATAATTGGTCAACTTGTGATTCCACAATCTGCTCAATGAAAGTTTTAAAGAAAAGCAAAAATAAAGATAAATATTTTGAGTTTTTTGAAAATCTTTGCTATTCAAATGAAGAGTTTGTTTCAAGGTTTGGTATAATTTCGCTCATGTCAAATTACTTAACTGAAGAACATATTGATGAACTTTTGCACGTTGCAAAAAGTGTGAAAAATGAAGCATATTATGTTCAAATGGCAATTGCATGGATGCTCAGTTTTTGTTTTATGAAATTTAGAGATAAAACTTTTGAGCTTATAAAAGAAAAATCCTTGCCAAAGTTTGTTCAAAACAAAACCATTTCAAAATGCAGAGATAGTTATGTTGTTTCAGATAGTGACAAGGAACTGCTTACACAGTATAGAATAAAATAAAGATGCGATTAGCGTCTTTATTTTTTTGTTTAGTTGATTTCACAAATAAAAAATTGTGTGTTATAATTTTCTTGGGAGATGGTTTTATGATTGAAAATGAATTGAAAATTCTTGAAGTTGACAAAAGTGAGTTTATCAAAAAAATAAAATCAATGGGTGCAGAAACTGTTTTTGAAAATTTAAAACAATGCAGATATGTTTATGATATTGATTCAAATGATAAAAGCAAATGGATAAGACTTCGAACAAACGGACTTGTTTCAACATTAACCATCAAGAAAATTTTGGACACCAGCAAAATTGATGGAACTGAAGAACATGAAGTTGAAGTTTCAAATTTTGAAGAAACAAATAAAATCTTGAATCTAATGGGTTTCAAGGCAAGAAGTTATCAGGAAAATTTGAGAAGTTTTTACAAACTCGATGGCGTTGAAATCTCTGTTGATTCTTGGCCACTTATTCCAACTTACGCAGAAATTGAAGGCAAAAATGTTGATGATGTTTTGAAACTCACCGAAAAACTAAATATTGATAAATCAAAAATCACAACAAAAGATGTAACATCAATCTATAATGATTTTTATGGAATAGATTTGCTTAAAATAGAAAATTTAAAATTAGATTAAACAAAAAATGTTTAGGGGGTTTTATGGAAAAGGAACAGATTGTTAACAAAATTGAAAATGATGTAAAAACAAAATCAAAAAATGAAGGTTCTGGTCATGATTGGTGGCATATAAAAAGGGTTCTAGATTTGTCGCTATCAATTGCGGGAAAAGAAGGATGCAATGAATTTGTTGTAAAAATGATAGCTCTTATGCATGATTTGTTTGATGAAAAGTTTGCAGAAGGTGACACGGCTGAAAATTTAAAAAATTATTTAACAGATCAAAAGGTTATTGATTTTATTTCAAAAGAAGACTTGGAAAATATTTTACATTCAATTAAACATCTTGGGTTTAAAGGTGGATTTAATAAAGAAAAACTTTCTATTGAAGGAATGGTTGTTCAAGATGCTGATAGAATTGATGCGATTGGTGCAATAGGTATTGCAAGAAATGCTAATAAAGTCAGAAAAGAACCATTAAAAGTTATTTTAAATGGTTTAGGTA
>CAKVMF010000098.1 GCA_934771675.1 uncultured Clostridia bacterium | reverse complement strand
AGGCAGGAGTTTACAAAATATCAAAGTTCCAAACGGCAAAAATGGGGTATAAGACAAAAAATAAAAAGAAAACCACAAGGATTTTACAATGAAGTAAATGACGACGTGGTTTTCTTTGCAATTTTAAAGTATTATGCCCCATTTTTGCCGTTTGGGAGGTAGAGGAGGAGAACGGTGATATCAGCCGGACTAACTCCTGATATTCTGCTTGCCATTCCAATGGTAAGTGGACGGATTTGTGATAATTTTTCACGAGCTTCAAGTCGCAAGCCTTCGAGTTTTGAATAATCCATATCTGCTGGAATTTGACGTTCTTCAAGCTTGCGTTCTGCCAAAATTTGGTCTTGTTGTCTTGAAATGTAACCTGAATATTTTGTTTCAATTTCAACTTCGTTCAAAACTTCACGTGAATAACCCTTCACGAGCTTAAGCTTTTTGTTTGCATCTGCAAAGTTAACTGCAGGGCGCTTCAGCAAGTTTTCAATTGAAAGTCCATATTCTGCATTCTTTTCACCAATACTTTCAAGATAATTTTTAAGTTCAGACGATGGCTGAATCATTTTTTTGAGTTCAAGCTTAAGCTTGTTTATTTTTTGCATCTTTTTTTGATAGCGCTTGTATCTTTCATCATCAACAAGCCCAACCTTTCTGCCAATTTCGGTAAGTCGTTGGTCGGCGTTATCCTGTCTTAAAATCAAACGGTATTCAGCTCGGCTGGTCATCATTCTGTATGGCTCATTTGTTCCTTTTGTTGTTAGGTCGTCAACAAGCACACCAATATAAGACTCGTCACGTTTCAAAATAATTTGTTCTTTTCCACGAAGATAAAGCGATGCGTTGATTCCGGCAAGTATTCCTTGACCGGCAGCTTCTTCATAGCCCGAAGTTCCATTGATTTGTCCTGCACAAAAGATTCCTTTAACTTTTTTAAACTCAAGAGTAGGGAACAAGTTGAGTGGGTCAATGCAATCATATTCAATTGCATAAGCATACTTCAAAATCTTGGTATGCTCCATACCTTCAATTGATTCAACCATCTTGTGTTGAATGTCCATTGGCATGCTTGTGCTCATGCCCTGAATGTATATTGTGTTGTCGTCCAAAGTTTCTGGTTCAAGGAAAATTTGATGTCTGTCTTTGTCGGCAAAGCGCACAAATTTTGATTCGATTGATGGGCAATATCTTGGGCCAAGACCTTTGATAACTCCGCTATAAACAGGAGCTTTGTCAAGGTTTTCCATAATGATTCTTTTGGTTTCATCACTGGTGTAACCAAGCCAGCAAACTCTAACATTTTTGTTTGCCTTTTTTGTTAAAAACGAAAAAGTTTGAATGTTTGTGTCGCCTTTTTGAACAATGAAGTGTGAGTAATCAATAGTGTCGCCATCAACACGTGGTGGTGTTCCAGTTTTGAATCTTCGAATATCAAATCCAATTTTTTCAAGTGAAGAGGTTAAACTTTTTGCATAAGGGAAACCTGATGGTCCAGAACTCTTGATAATGTCACCAGTGATAGTTCTAGAGTTTAAGTAAACGCCAGTTGTAAGCACAACGGCTCTTGTGTTAAAAGTTTTTCCGTCGGCAGTTTTAACTGCTTTAAGTTCGCCGTTTTCAACAACAATTTCAGTGCATTCGCCATCATAAATTGAAAGATTTTCTTGGTTTTCAAGAACTTTTTGCATGCTGCGGTGATAGCCTGTTTTGTCTATTTGTGCTCGTAGACTTTGAACAGCTGGACCTTTTCCAAGGTTAAGCATACGAAGTTGAATGGTGTTTTTGTCGGCTTGCTTTCCCATTTCGCCACCAAGCGCATCGACTTCGCAAACGATATGTCCTTTTGCTGTTCCACCAATGCTTGGGTTGCAAGGCAAAAAGGCAAGATTGTCACGAATAAGATTGATTAGCAAAGTCTTTTGATTGGTTCTTGCAAGGGCAAGTGCAGCTTCACATCCTGCGTGTCCGCCACCAACAACGACTGCATCAAAAAATTCACCATCATTGATGGTGTAAATTTTGTTTTCTGTGTTTTTTGCATAATCGGTTATATCATAATTTTCCATAATTGTTTCCACTAAAATTCAATTTGTTCTTGCTTTTTGGTTTTGCTGTTTTGTTCATTTTCAAGCACGGAAGGATTGAGTTCGGCTTGAAGGAAAAAGTCGTTTCCTGAATTTGAAATTTTGAAGTTTAATTTTTCCAAAAGTTTTTTGTATGGCACATTATTTTGGTGAAGATATGTTAAAAAATATTTTGGTTTTTGTTCGAAAAGTTTAGGGCATTGTTTGATAAAACTTTCAAGAATTTTTGTGCCTGTTCCGTTTCCGCTTAATTGAGGGTTGATAAAGAAATCGTGGAAGTAAACGGCAGGAGTGTTTTCATTTACTGTGAAATAGTCGGCAATCAAAAGTCCGTCAACGGCTTTGCCTTTTTTGTTTTTTGCTATCAAGATGTGTGAATCTCCATTGTTTGCAAAAATCTTTTTTAAGTATTCAAAGATTGATGATGTTTCGCTTTCTTGCAAAACAAATCTGTTGAATCCTGAAAAATGATTTCTTATAATAAATGAGTTCCAAAAACCAATTTCATATAATTGTTCAATGCTTGTAACTTTTTCAAAAGTCCAATCATTGTGATTTTTTGTGTTTGTTTCCATATTATTTTCCTAAACAGAATTTTTTAAATATTTGATCAATAATTTTTTCACTGGTTGTTGTTCCGGTGATTTCTCCAAGACTTGTGTATGCGTCTTTGATGTCAATTGAGATAAGGTCAAGAGAATCGCACTCCAAGTTTTCAAGAGCAGTTGTTAAGCTTTTTGAAGCATGCTCCAAAGCTTCTTTGTGACGTTCATTTGTGATGATGACTGAAGCAGATGAAACATTTGAAAGGTTGGTTAGTTGTTTGATGCGGTTTTTGAGCTCGGCAATGCCTGAAAGGTTTGTGTTGCTCACAAAAATTTCGCCATCAAAATGTTTGGCGTTTGCTTGTTTCAAATCGCTTTTTGTTTGAACAACAATGTAGTTTGATTTTTGAATAGATTCAAAAATATCTTTGTCTTCTTTTGTAAATTCACGGTTTGAATCTACCAAAAACAAAACAATATCGGCTTGCTTGATTAAATCTTTTGCTTTATCAACACCAATCTTTTCAACTTTGTCTGTTGTGTCGTGGATGCCGGCGGTGTCAATAAGATTAACTTTCACATCATCAAGGAGCATGGTTTCTTCAATGGTGTCACGAGTTGTTCCTGCAACATCGGTAACAATTGCTCGCTCTTTTTGAAGCAGGGCATTGAGCAAACTAGATTTTCCAACATTTGGCTTTCCAACAATCAAAACATTGATTCCGGACTTTATCATTTTTCCGGTTCTGGAAGTTTTTAAAACTTCATCAATTTTTTCTTTTAAGTTTGATAATTTTTCCTTAATTTTTGCTTTTGTGATGTATTCAATTGTTTCTTCTGGGTAGTCAAAAGAAACTTCAATCTCACTTAACACATCAGTGAGTTCGTCTTGAGCAAAAAATGCGAGTTTGCTTAAAGTTCCTGAAAGCAAGTTGTAGCCTGCTCGAACTTCGGCATCACTTTCAGCATTTATCATGTCCATCATACCTTCGGCAGATGAAAGTGTCATCTTTCCATTCAAAAAAGCACGCTTTGTAAACTCACCATTTGTGGCAACTCTTGCACCACGGCTTAAACATTCACGCATGATTCCGCTTGCAATTTGACTTCCGCCATGGCATTGAAACTCAACCATATCTTCACCAGTGTATGACTTTGGTGCTTTGAAACAAACGCACATTGCTTGCTCGTCAAAAGTTTTTGTTTTAACTTTTCCAAGGGTGAGCATACGTGGTTCAAATGACGAAGGTTTGTTGTTTTTTGCAGTAGAAAAAATCTCATCGGCAATTTCTATAGCCTTTGAGCCAGACATCCTAACGATTGAGATTGCTCCTGAACCTGTGCCAGTTGAAATGGCAACAATGGTTTCTGTCATATTGTTATTCATAGGAAATATTATAACACTTTTCAAAAATTTATCAATATAATTTGGAGAGATTTATAAGTTGGACAATGTAATTAGCATGTCACCCTGAGGGAATTGTAAAATTTCCGTGAGGGTCTATTCCTTTTTTTTCATGCATATGCGTCGACTTGTCC
>CAKVMF010000097.1 GCA_934771675.1 uncultured Clostridia bacterium | reverse complement strand
CATGTATGGTGCACTTTCAATGTCAATATTCATAACAACTTCACCGCAATCTTTAACTAGAGTTTTTGTGTTTGAATTTGCAAATGAAACAAATGGATGAGAAGCTGTTCCCCCATCACTTAGTTTTTCTTGATAGTCTTCAAGCACTGCAAAAACAGTTGTATCTTTTGCTGGCATCAAAAATGTGAAAGTTCCATTTGAATTTTTGCTAGCATCACTTTCATCATATTTTACACCTGTTAATTTTTTGTTTGTGTTTGTAACTTGAACTGAAACAACCACTTCTTCAAATGCAAGCGACTCTGTTTTGTCTGCACTTAAAATATAATCCGTTGAAGTTTCTAGTGTTATTTTGTATTTTGGTTCACTTTGGTTATCATCGCCTCCACACGCAACAAAAGCAAGCGATGAAAATGCAATAATGAAACAAAGAATTAAACTTTTTAATCTTTTCATAATTTTCCCCTTTTGTAAATTAATGATATAATTTTTAAAAAATTGAGTCAACCAACTTGCTTTAACTTGTGTAAAAAATTTAATTTTTAAACAAAATACTAATTTCAACAAAAAATTATTTTTATTGACAAACAAAATTTTATTTACTAATATAATTTTACATACCATTTTTTATTTGGGAGTTTTTTATGGGCAACATTTCTGATTTCCAAAATTATGAAGATTTATCAAAAACAGAACTGTTAAAAATTATAAAAGAGCAACATGAGAAAATTAAAAATCTTACTTATGTTACCTACACTGACCTTCTTACCACAAATTATTTGAAAACAAAAGGTATTGCAATTCAAATTTTCAACCGAACATATTGGGAAGAAGTTTTTAAAGTTGAAAATGCAAATATTGAATGCGATTTTTACTTGCTTGACACTAACAACTTAAAAAATATCAATGATAATTTTGGGCATTTGGTTGGCGATGACTTAATTTGCAAATGTGCTGAAATTGCATGCAAATTTGGCATCGTTGTAAGGCTTGGCGGTGACGAATTTGCCTTGATTGTAACAAATGGAAAAGAAAAAGAATGTGCTGAATTTTTCAAGCAGAATTTAGACACATTGCCATTTGCTTATGGCATAGCAAAAAAATCATCAACCGACACGTTCTTTGACGCAATAAAAATTGCCGATGATGAGATGTATAAAACAAAATGTAAAATGAAATCAACAAAAAAATAAAGACCACAAAATTGTGGTCTTTTTTATCTTTCCATTTCTTGATTTTCCTCAATCTGTTTTTGCTTTTTTGCAAATTTTTGCATTTCATTTTTTATTGTTTCAAACTTTTCTTGGTCAAAAACATACTCTCTTCTTGGTTTAACAAAATTTTTTGAACCCCTTTCTTCTTCCTTGTAACGTGGAATAAGTTGAACATGATAATGATTCATTGGTCCATCACTCATTGTGCAAAGATATACTCTTTCACATCCAAACAAATTTTTTTCAACATTCATGAGCTTTTTTGTAAAACGGATAATTTTTTCATTGATTTTATCTGGAGCATCCGCCATATCATGATAATGCTCTTTTGGTGTAATAATCAAATGCCCCACAGCTCTTGGATTTGAAATAAACATACACTCAATATCTGCGTCTTCAAAAAATTTCAACTTTGAATCATCTCCAAAAACCGAACGTCCCGTTTGTCTGTCAAAACAAGTTGGACAAATTCCAAGATCCACCAATTCTTTAGCCGATAGTCCCTTATATTTAGTTTTTGTTTCTTCATCATAAATCAACATACTATTGCGCACTCCCCTAATTTATTTCAATCCAAATATTAAACTCTGATTATTTTACTATTATTTTTCACATAATTCAAGTACATTTTATTCTGCTTGCAATTTTATAATTATTCCATGTCTTGGATTACTTGAACTATTATTGCCTCAATATGCAACAATTGCAAAAGATATAGCAAACTAGTTTGATTTTTTTTCTAACAATATGATATCATACAAAAAAATACATTAGATGTTTGACAAACAAAAATTTTAACACAAAATAAAAATTTCAAATACCTAACATTTAAAACAAGGGGAATCTTAATGAAAAAATATTTAAAAAAAGTAAATACGATTTTAATAATAATTGCTATGATACTCGTTTTTGCAATTTTTGACAGCAATACAATAAATATTTTTAAAAGCTCAAGCCAAACAAAACATGAATGCGTCGTGAACTGTCAAAGTTCCTCAACGGAAAATGGTTCAAAAACAACACAAGTAGAATTAGGAACTTATATTAGTCTTGGTAAATATAATGGTAAGAACATTATATGGAGATGTGTTAATATTGACGAAAAAGGTATGCTTATGCTTGCCGATAACATAATTGATACGCTTCCGTATGATGCTATGACCAGCGATAATAGTCGTTCAAAATCACACAGTCGCAATTACAAGCGTGACACGTATGGTTCTAACTATTGGAAAGATAGTAACATGCGCTCATGGCTAAATTCAACAGCTGCTGCTGGCGAGGTAAAATGGCTATGTGGCAATCCACCAAAAGCAAACTATGTTGACGGCAATGCTTACGACAAAAAAGCTGGCTTTTTAAATGATTTTTCAAAAGTTGAAATAGCCGCTATGAAAACCACTACTCAACGTTCGCTTGTATCTCATCCTGAATACAAACACGGAATTTATGATGGCGATGCTCGTTCAGATTTAGAATTAAACTATGATATTGAAAACGTCGCTAAAAATTTTGATAGTGCTTATGGTGAAAATTCAACGGAAAAAGTTTTTCTACTTGATGTTAAGCAAGTAAATGCTGTTTGGAAGAATTTTGGAAGTTATTATATAGGAAAAAACGAGCAAGGTATGAGCTGGCCATATTGGCTCAGAACTCCAGTAACTGATTGTAATCACGATATGCGCTATGTTCATAACAACGGAACAATAAACAGAGAGTCACCTCAACGCAGCTATATTGGAGTTAGACCTGCATTTTATCTTGATGCTGATTATTATGTAACAACTTCTGGTAATGGAACTAAAGAAAATCCATATATTGGCTCTGCACCTGACAAAGTGGAAGCTGACTACACCGTTGCAGAACCAGAGGACGATCCAAATCAAGAATGGGACATAAGCACCAATCAAAAACTTACACTCACCCTTGGGCAATACTATTCTAGTGATGGCAAATATACAAATCCAACAATACCTATATACACTATCCAAAAAATAAGAAGCGACACAGAAAACATGGTAATTGTTATTTGCGGCGAAGGCTACACCAAAAATCAGCAACAAAAATTTATCAGCGATGTAAAAAAAGTATGGAGCGGTGCTATGCAATATGAGCCATATCGTAGTTATGCCGATAGGTTTAATGTTTATGCTCTTTGCACCGCTTCGGAATCCAGTTTTGGAAATGGTGGAAGCACTTTTTTTGATGTGGTTGTAGGATCTAACAACTCCTCATCAATATCTACAAATATGGGCAATCCATGGAAAAATCACATTTTTGAAAGATGTATAGGACCTACATTTATTGAGCAAATTCACGATGCTCATATTCCAAATAAAACAGAACCTGACCGAATGTTTTGGGACGATTATGAGCAATATTCACCATATTATTACGTGCATAATTATATCAACCAGTTTGCTTTGCTTGTAAATACCAGCCAAAACTTTGGGGATGCAACAACCAACCTTCAATATGGTTTCCATTACTTTATTGCTCCATCTGATAGTTATCGTGCTCAACAAACATTTGCACACGAGTTGGGTCACGGATTGTTGGGACTTGGCGACGAGTATATGGATAAAGTTAATGAACAAACGGATATTACTTCACTTAATGTTGGTTGCAACGTTAATCCTGAACAAGTAAAATGGAAAAAATTATTAGGTTTTAGAAAAACTTATTCTTGTCCTTCATCATCGTATGGTAACGCTTATAATTCTAGTTATGAATGTCTTATGCGTGACACTAACTACCAATTTTGCGAGGTTTGTAAGTTGCAAGGATATAAAAGACTTTCTCAACTAGTAAGCGGCAAAAGTCTTTACGTTGCTGTTCCTGAAGTTAAAAAATACACTGAAAAGTATTCTGTTTTATCAGATTTTGCGGATACGACTTATAACGGATATTTAAATTTCGCAAACTATCGTAGCACTGTGCTACTTTGTGGTGAGGATAAAAACAAATTTAACATAAATATGGC
>CAKVMF010000096.1 GCA_934771675.1 uncultured Clostridia bacterium | reverse complement strand
TCAATTGTTGATGCTCAAAGGGGATTTAGTTGGGCGGCTGTTGAAAATGCAACAGGTTATGAATATCAAATTTCAACCGATGGCACAACATGGGGTGAAACTTGGACAAAAACAACTGAAACAACAGTAACTCTCACAAGAGGACAATTTGTTAGAGTTAGAGCAATCAACGAAGATACAAACTATATAACAAGTGAAGTTGCAGTTTCAAGAGCGTTCATACCTGTTCAAACAGAACTCGCTCTTCCAACCATTGCTGAAGAATCTCAAAACTTAACTTTTGAAGTTAATAGCGATGGTGCGGTTGCAAGAAAACTTGTTTTGAATGGTTATGATACAACAAAGATGAAAATCAGCAGTGATGCTGAAGACCTTTTAACAACTGGTATGGTTGGCGGAACAAAAATGTTTACATTTACAATCCTTGACACTGAATACTATTGTTTTGAAGGTGGTGCAACAACATCTTCTGTTTACACTTGGACAATCAATCCAAGAGCACTCACAAATCCAACATTAACCATTAGTGAATTTACTTACAATGGCAGTGAACAAACAACAGCGGTAACTGGATTTGATTCAACCTACATGAAATATGTTTCAGGTTTTGATTCACTTTCAGCAACAAATGTTGGAAACTACACCGTTAAAATTGCAAGAAAATATGCTGAATACACAACTTGGGCAACACCAATTGAAACTGTTGATGTTGAACTCACATTCAGCATTGTTGGAATTAAAATTGCAAAACCAACAGCAACTGGTGAAAGTTTTGACTATACCGGTTCAGAAATCAAACTTATTAATATTTCAGCAGAAACAAAGGCAGGTGTTGAAGATGCAGCTTATGCTGAATCACAAACCGCTACCGGAACTTATGTTTATGAATATCGTTTGAAAACAGGTTATGAATGGGATGACGGCACAACCGATCCTGTTTCAATTGTTGTTAAAATCAACAAAGTTTTGCTAGATAACCCAAGCAACGTTGCAACACATATTGTTGCTGACAAAAACTTAACAACCAATGAAGTTTTGGCATTACTTCCAGAAAATGAAAGAGATTTGTATGTTATTTATGATGAAAATTCAAATCCTTCTTATTCAGCTCAAAATGCCATGATGCTTCCAATCAATGTTAAACTTAAAGATTCTGCAAACTATGCTTGGAAGTTTGAAGATGAAAATCAAACTGACCAAACAATTAGAACTTTGAGTTTATATATCTTAAAAGAAGGCATCTTTAAATCACTCAAACTTAATGATAATGATATCACAGACCTTGAACTTGCAACTATGCAATGTGTAAAGGCTGGTTCAGTTTTAACATTTGAACTCAATGAAGGGTTCAGTTTAATGGTCAATAATGAAGTTATAAACAGTCCATATACTCTTGAATATAAAATGATGAATAATAATTATAGTTTCACTTATAACTATAATGATGGAAATGAAAAGACTGGTGACTTTGCAAATATCTACACATACATTGCAAGAACAGTCACTATCGACGAAACTGAATACTTATTCAAAGCAAATAGCCTTGAATATAACCTTAAAAAAGACCAAACAACAATCACTCTTTCAGCAAGTGAAGATGGACTTTATTATTTAGATCACACAACAGGAAAATATATTGCAATATCAACATCGCCAATAACTATTAATGTTGAAAACATTCAAAACTTAAGCCTTTATTTCATGAATGGTGAAAATTATGAATATTATAACGACATCCAAATAAATCATTTCTCAATTGTTGAATCTATTGAAGCAACCATCTATGATATTGAAAAAGATACAATATTAAAAGAAACCTATAACAAAGCTGAATTTAGTGGTATTGGTCTTAACATTGATGTTAAATTTAAAAAAGGTGAAACTGGTACGTGGGCACTTTCAACAACAAGTGATGGAAGCGCAAACGAATTTACCGATATAGCTGAAGTTTATTCAAATGTATACCTTCTTATTCGTCAAGGTGAGGGAGTAGATATCACTGAAGTTTATGACCTTTACTTTAACTCATCACTTGTGGATAAACTTATTGATATGAAAAGTGGTGTTCAGCTTGAAAACAATTTGTTTAATGAATACACATATGTTGAAACAAACAAAAAAGATGTAACACTTGACCTTTCATCAAAAACAAAAATTGAATCAGCTTCTTGGACAATTGATGGCAAACACGGCGCATACACTCTTGCAAGTGCAAGTGATGAAATTGGTGTTACTGAAAAAACAGTTGAAATTATGTTTGTTTTGAACGATGCAGAAAATGGAGTTAACAATTTCACAGTAAATCAATCAATCAAATTCCTTGTTAACACAAGTGTAAGTTTGGATTCAATTGTAAGTGGAATTGTTGTAAAAACCAATGAAACCGATTCTACAAATCTTGAAATTACATCTTCAAACACAACAAATTATGTTGATTTTTCAACAATCAATGCAATGAAAACCTATGCAGCAACTGAAGGTGTTACAGATGCAATCACTGCAACTCTTGTTGAAGGATACACACAAAAATCTGCTGAATATGTAATGACTGGCTCAGGAATGTGCTTAATTAAACTTGTTGCAACAAAAACTGAAGATTCTACAGACGAAACAATTTATATTGTTGTTAGATCTCATGCACTTCTTGATGGAAATACAAAAGTTTCATTATATTCATATGAATCTTCAGGAAAAAATGTTTATCAACCAAATGAAGAAGGTGTCTACACAATTTCTATCAATTCATATGACAATATTTATATTGAAACTGAAAGTGAGTATGCAACTATCAAGTTTGGGAAACAAGGTGAAACACTTGCAGTTGTTGAAAATAGAAGAGAACTTCCAATTGACACAACTTCAGAGTCAGCAATCTACACACTTGAAATTACCGCCTCAAACGGAACAATAAAAACTTACACCCTTAATATTTCAGTTACTCAAGTCCCAACAGTATCATCATTATTCCAATTTACTGTTGGTGACCACACAGTAACAATGCTTTCTGATGCAACAGGTGATTTTATTATGAATGGTTCAGGTGAATCTCCAACAAGTTTTGAAGCATACCTTGCTTTAAGTGATGCACAAATCGCTTCACTCAAACAAGTTGAAAATGAAAAAACCAATATTCTTTTAACAATTAACAATTCAATGTTTGGAATATTTGCGACCACTGAAAAAACAGAGGCTCTTGCAGATGATGTTAAAATTGAAGTAACTACAAACGATGGAAAAGAATGTTTGGTTGTTTACATTGAAATAGGAAATAAACTTGTTCCAATCTATTTGTATCTCGGAAATGTTGCAACACTCACAATCGGAAATGAAACATTTAAAACAACTCTTACCATGAACATGGTTATGAATGGTGCAACAAATGTTGGTGATGTTGTTATTGATCAAAATTCAGGCAGTGCAACCCTTGAAGTTGCTGATGCTACAGTCACAGAAATGACCATCACTCTTGATAGAAATTTTTCAGATTGTAGTTATTATGTGGTAGCAGGTGCTGAAAATATTGCAAAATTCCAAGCAATTATGCAAAAAAGCTCAAATCAAAACTTGCTATTAAGCGATGTTGAAAATGCTGGTGTTTCTGTTATCAAACCTAACACCACCGGAGTAACCGTTCCATTAACTTTTGTTGATGGTTCATGCAATATGCTTGTTGTTGTTCAGGGGGCGGGGGATAATATGTATTATGCCTTACCACTCTCTTTAGTGGCAAAAATTTAGCCTGATACTGCAGAATTAAAAAAATTTCCAGACACTCATTTACGTCTTTGTAAAATCGAGCCTGGAAATTTTTTTATTCTTTGTCTGACGCTCAATTTTTGCCACTAAATGGTTGCACGTCAATAACTGCGTTTCTAAAAAAATTCCAAACCAGTGAGTATTTCTTTATACACTCCTGCGTGAGATGTTTTTGTGCCTTGTTTGTTTAGCCTTTTTTGCCTATTTCAGGTTAAAAATCATGCACTATGCAGCAGAATATGCAAAATACCGTAATAGTCATTTACTTTAGTAAACTCCTATCACGGTATTTTTTTTATTCTTTGCCTAGCACATAATTTTTCACCTGAAAGGTAAGGACGTATTTTAATAATTGCGAGCACTTTGATTACAAGTAAGCCAATATCAATTCAAGCATGTCGCCCTGAGGAGTGCGGGAGCACGACGTGAGGGTCTTAGCCTATTAAATCAATAATGGGGTTGAAAAATGATGGGGAATGGTGTAAAATGTAGGTGGAGAAAATTATGAAATATTA
>CAKVMF010000095.1 GCA_934771675.1 uncultured Clostridia bacterium | reverse complement strand
ACATGGCACTTGCCTGCCACCTTACAACAAACGCTTGCAGAGTTCCATTTGTTCACTTCTTTGATGGATTTAGAACATCGCATGAAGTTAACACCATCACCCCAATTGACGATGAAACAGTAAAACTCCTTGCTGAAAAACAAGGCAATATTTATGAAAGAACCTGCGAATTTTCACCTGCAAACCCAATTCAAAAAGGAACAAACCAAGGCGAAGACATATTTTTCCAAAACAGAGAAGCTATCAATAAATATATTGACAATGTTCCAAAAGCTTTTGAAAGTGTTCTTAATGAAATTGGCAAAGCAACTGGCAGAAAATACAAACCATTTGAATATTATGGTGCACCAGATGCTGAAAGTGTTATTGTTATTATGGGTTCAGGCGCTGACACAACAATTCAAACAGTGCTTGCTCTTGCAAACAAAGGCGTAAAAGTTGGCTGCGTTAAAGTTAGACTTTATCGTCCATTTGTGAGTGAAAAATTTGTTGCTTCACTTCCAAAAACAACAAAAGTTATCACTGTTCTTGATAGAACAAAAGAATGCGGCGCAACTTATGAACCACTTGCAGAAGACGTTATCTCTGCCCTTGCAGACACTGGCGTAACAGGAATCAGAGTTCTTGGCGGAAGATATGGACTTTCATGCAAAGAGTTCACACATGACCACGTTATTTCAGTTTACGAAAACTCAACTCTTGCAAAACCAAAAAATCACTTCACAGTTGGAATTGTTGATGATGTAACAAAAACTTCTCTTCCAGACAACAAACTTAAACTTGATTTTTCAAGCAAAGACATGGTTGAATGCAGATTCTATGGACTTGGCTCAGACGGAACTGTTTCAGCAAACAAAAACAGCATCAAAATCATCAGCGAATATGCTGGACTTTATGGTCAAGGCTACTTTGTTTATGATAGTAAAAAATCAGGCGGTCTAACAACCAGCCACCTTAGAATGTCAAAACATCCAATCAATGCTCCATACTTAACCGTTCACCCAGACTTTGTTGCCTGCCACAACAAAAGCTATGTAACAAAATATGATATGTTAAGCGAAATCAAGGACGGCGGAACATTCCTTCTCAACGCTCCTTGGACTGACGCAGAAATGAACAAAGAACTCCCTGCTTCAATGAAAAAATTCATTGCTAGCAAAAAACTTAAATTCTTTGTTATTGATGCTGAAAAAGTTGCAGAACAAGTTGGTCTTAACCGTAGAATTAACGTTGTTATGCAAACTGCGTTCTTTGCACTTTCTGGAATCCTTCCAGTTGACACAGCAATTGCACATATCAAAACCGCAGCTGCAAAAACTTATGCAAGCAAAGGCGAAAAAGTTGTTCAAATGAACATCAATGCAATTGACCAAAGTCTTGGAAATCTCCGTGAAGTTAAATACCCAGCGGATTGGGCTAAAGCAACATCACACGCAGACTTCTGCCCTATTGATGACCCATATTACAAAAACTATATTCATCCAATTGAACTTAAACTTGGAAACAAACTTCCAGTTTCAAGTTTTGAAGTAACCGGCAGCTCACACACTGATACCGCAAAATATGAAAAGAGAAACATTGCAACAATGCTTCCAAAATGGATAAAAGAAAATTGCGTTCAATGCAACCAATGTTCACTTGTTTGCCCACATGCTGTTATTCGTCCATATCTTGTGAAAACCGATAGCGAACTTGCAAAAGAAGTTGGAGCAATTCCAGCACTTGGCGTTCCAGGTTACTCATTCAAAATTCAAATTTCTCCAAAAGATTGCACCGGCTGCGAAAACTGCGTTCATGTTTGCCCTGCTGTTAAAAAGGCTCTTGAAATGGTTAAAGCCGAAGACATTTTGGATGAAGAAGATAAACTTTATCAAAAACTTAAAGATGTTGAAAACCCTCAAACAATCTTCAAAAAAGAAACTGTTAAAGGTAGCCAATTTGAAAAACCATTGTTTGAATTTTCAGGAGCTTGCGCTGGATGTGGCGAAACTCCATACATCAAACTTTTAACTCAACTTTTTGGCGAAGAAATGATTGTTGCAAACGCAACAGGTTGTTCAAGTATTTATTCAGGCACAGCACCAACCTGTCCTTATGCAAAATCAAAAACAGGCTTTGGACCAGCATGGTCAAACAGTTTGTTTGAAGATAACGCAGAATTTGGACTTGGTATGAAAAAATCTGTTAAAAATGTTCGTGCACACCTTGAAGATGTTGTTTCATACGCAATCACAAACAATGTTTATGATAAAGCATTCACTGAAAAATTAAAGCTTTGGGCTTCACAAGAAAAGAAAGACCAAGCACTTGCAAGTGATATCAAAAAGACAATCGTTGAACTTTATAACGCCGACAAATCAAACGAAACAACAAGAGCACTCTATGGCTATATGTCAGGTCTCTTTGAAACTTCAGTTTGGATTATTGGTGGTGACGGATGGGCTTATGATATTGGTTTTGGCGGACTCGACCATGTTTTGGCTTCTGGCGAAGACGTTAACATTTTGGTTCTTGACACCGAAGTTTACTCAAACACTGGTGGTCAAGCATCAAAAGCTACTCCAATGGGTTCAGTTGCAAAATTTGCAGCAGCCGGCAAAAAGACACAAAAGAAAAATCTTGGCGCAATTGCTCGTCAATATCCAAATGTTTATGTTGCACAAGTCGCTCTTGGTGCAAACCCAAGTGCAACAATTGCTGCATTTAAAGAAGCAAAGGAAAACAAAGGACCATCAATCATTATTGCTTACTGCCCTTGCATCAACCACGGAAGTGATATGAGCAACACCCAAGCTCAAGAAAAACTTGCTGTTGAAACAGGTTACTGGCCAATCTATAGATACAACCCAACAACCGACAAACTTACCTTTGATGAAAAAGAACCAACAAAAGCTTATGAAGATTTCACAAGCACACAGTCTAGATACTTCACCTTAGCAAAAACAAGTGCTGAAGAAAGTGCAAAACTTATCTCTGGTGCAAAAGAACACGCCACTGCTCTCATCAAAGAACTTGAAGAAGAATCAAAAAAATAAAGTAAATTAACAAAAAAAGGTATAAGAAATTTCTTATACCTTTTTATTTTGCATTCTTTTATTATTGAGGCTTTTTCATGCCAATTTCAATTTTAGTTTTATGCCAACCTTTCCAAAACTTTTGCACCTTTAGTTTTTAGATAGTGATAAATCCAAACGGATAGAACCACATTTAAAGCCAAAACAATTGCAATAAAAATCGTGCTTGAAACAACATTAATAAGAAAATAAAACATAACTGCCAAAACGGCAATATATCCCCAAACTCCAAAAATTGCAAGGAACACACTCATGCCCTGCTTTACCGCAATTGACTCGCTCTGCCACTTTAAATTTGGAAATTTTAAATTTAGCAGCATTCCGTATCCAGCCTGCAAAACAACAAACGCGGCAATTGAAACCAAAACCAAAATCATTTCCAAAACGCCAATTTTAAACGCAATTGACATCATAGCCCCAACAACAAGTGAGAGCGGCAAAGTCAAAATTAGATGCATTCCAATTTTTGCTTTAATAACCTGCCACATAGAAACCGGAAGTGATTGCACAATCCAAAGATTTTTGCCCTCGATTGAAATTGATGGAGCTGTTAAATCGTTCATGGATGAAAGCATCATAACAGCCGCCAAAACCATGAGCGGAGATATGTTGTTTACAATCAAATTCATCTGCTCTGCATAAAACCCAAAGGACTCAAACTTGATTGCAACAAACACAATTCCAGCCAAAAGGAAAAATGTTCCAAATCCGCAGTTTAACATGTAAGCCGCACTTGAAAAGAAGTGTTTAAATTCCCTACCCAAAAGTGAGGCACTGACCGATTTTTTTCTTATAACCTTGTCTTTCGTTTTCGATAATTTTTCGCCACGATTTGAAGTTACAATCTTTAAAAAACTCTTAGATAAAACAATGCAAACCACGGCAAATATTGCAAGAATAATGCCTGTTGTTAAAAGAATTGAAAGCCAATCGCCATCAATCATTTTTCCAAGTGCATAAATTGGATAGGCATAAGCTTTTATGTTTCCAGCAACAACTTCGCCGTTTGCGACCATGCTTCCAATCATCTCGCCAGCATAGAAATAAAATACGTAATAAATTGCAAAAAACACCAGCGAAACAATAACAGTAACAATGCTCTTGTTTTTCAATTTAGATGAAATTTTTGCTACAAAATATCCCAAAATTGCAGACAGAGAGAACACAAAAATAGTAACCAGCACCGCCAGCCAAATTGACAAAACAACATTTGTAAAACTTGGATAACAATAAA
>CAKVMF010000094.1 GCA_934771675.1 uncultured Clostridia bacterium | reverse complement strand
GCACATAAATAGCACACAAGCAAGTGTAGTGGCATGTGAAGTTTTTGAATCACATTTTTTTGAAAGCGAAATCATCGGCACAAGCAAAAGTCCTCCACCCGCACCAAAAAAACCATTGATGAAGCCAGCAACAATTCCCACTCCAAATAGTTTAAAAAAATCAAATATTTTTTCCTTTTTAGATTTTGTTTTAGATTCCTTCACATAATTATTATTGCTATTTTTTAGCGATATTATAACAATGCTTTATATTGCATGATGTTTTTATATTTTAAAAGACAAATTTTCCATAATTTTAACCTAAAAATTCGGTTAAACGGTTGATTTTTTATCCCCCATAGGTTAAAATTATATAGACTTAAAAATTAATAGGATGGTTTATATGAATTACAAAACTAAATGCAAAGTAAACAGATGCAAGAAATCATTTTTCAGTGGATTATTGGCATTAATTTTGATGCTTTCATTCAACTATGCGCCAATTGCCTGCCTTGCAAATTTGGGATTATCAAATGCATACAAGTCTAGTTCAACAGGAACTTATTACACATCAAGTTCTTCAACTGACTCTTCTTTTTCTGATGCAAAATTTCCTAGCTCATTAAAAGATTATTTTTTCTTGTATGATGATAGCAACGGAACAAATAAAAATGGTAATGGAAAGAATTTTAATATTGAAAAGTATTACCTTGAAAAATATAATGAAACGCTTTCATACTACCTCGAAAACTTTTTAAAAATAAAAATTCCTGAAGATTCAAATCATGCTGATTATGGCACAAATTACAAAAACTTCTTAAAAGTTAAGAATTATAAAACTCTTCTTGCCTACTATCAAGCAAACTCTTCTTCACTAAACCAAAAGTATAGTGTTAATGACTACAAATCATTTGTAGAATATTTTGTTGCAAATGAATGGACATGGAGAGATGGTTCAGAAGAAAAAACTCTTGAAATCCTTTTCTCAAAAGATAATAGTTTGTGGCGTTCTAACTTTTATAATGACCTTTACAAATTCATGACTGGAGATGCATCAAGTTCCGTTGAAGGAAATGATGGTGTTGAAGAAAATAGCGAATTTTACAACACCAGCGTTACTTACAAAAAAGTTAAAGAAAAATTTGATGCTGAAATCTCTGAAAAGATTGCAATCTACACTGCTGATGGAACAACTCAAAACAAAAACATTGCAGCAATCATTGCAAACAATGTACCAACTCAAACCTACTATTATTATAAGGATGGAATAGATTACTACGTTAAATCTGATCTTCCAGCATCAACAAATTATGTTACAGATGCTGATGGAAACAATGTAGTTTATTATTTCCGCTCATCTTCTGACCCTTCAGTTTCAACAACGAACTACACAGTTAAAGATTACAGCGAACTTTTAAATGATGACCCACTCTTGTATGTTCAAATCAAAAGTGATGATCCAAATTACAATTCAAGAGTTCCACTCTATTATAAATACAATACTACAAACAACGAAAAATCAAAAGAATTCTATGTTAGTGATATTGTTAGTGGTTATGCAAATGTTTATGTTTTAAACGACAATCCAACACTTGATGATGAAGCAACTTATGAATCACTTAAGTTCCAAACTATAACAAGCAATGACCTTTCAGCAGACACAAATGGTTTCTATGTAAAAGTTCCATACTCTGCAACAAATACCGCTTTCTTTGAAAAGATTTCAAAATATCAATCATCTTCTGACGAATTCAAGAGATTTGTTAGCACATTCACAAATAGTTCAGAAAGCATTCTTTACCTAAAACTCAAACCAAGCACAGCGAAAATGATTTATGTTGATGAAAGCACTGGAAATAAAACTCGTGCTGACTTGATGGCTGAAACTGGTTCAAACAAATATATCTATCAAACAAAAAGTTTTGTTTATAACAATCTTAGTGATTATGACAAAAAAGGATATGTTCTTGTTGATTCAACCTACCAAAACACATATTATAGATCAAACTACAAACTTTACTTCAAAAAGACAGCTGTTCCATATGAACAACTTGACACATCTGATTCAGCATACACAGACAAATATGAAACAACTTCAATTGCTAATATTACTTATGAACAAACATCAATTCCAACAAATGCTTTTGAAAAACATTTAGCTGGTGCACTTGCTGGCGAAAAGGTCATCTATGTTTTAAATGATCAAAATGTTGAAATTGGAGGCATTACCTACACTGCAAAAACATTAAATGAACTCAATGCAGTTGTTAATGAATATGTTTCTGTTCCAAAATCTGTTTCTGATAGACTTAACAATAATGGTGCAACTTCTTACAAGTTCTATTATAAACATACACTTTCAAGCCAAAATAAAATTTATGTAGTTGACAACACAACAGATGCTACTACCCTTGCGGTTTACGGAAATTTGTATTACAACGTTATCACTGAAAAAGAATATGAATTAAACTATTCAAAATATATTACCGTTTCATCTGATGACTCAAACTATAATAAGAATTTTAAACTCTATTATAAATATGAAGATTCATATAGCGATGACCTTTATATCAAAAATAAAATTTCAAATAAAAAACAAATTTATGTTGTTGATGATTCATTAACTGATTCAGACATTTCAACATATGTCGGTCTTGGGTTCTATAGAATTACATCTGATGATTACAGCAATGAACCTACTCTTTATGTTCCAGTTCCTGAAGAAGACAAACTTACTGGTTACAAAGATTATGAAAAACTTTATTACAAGTATAAACCTACCACAACAAAAAAGACTGTTTATTTGTATTCATCAAAATCTAGCTCTATTTACAAAACCTTCTACAATACAAACAAAACAGATGAACCATACAACTATGTTTCAGCTGATTATGAACGTATCGAACCAACCCTTCCATCAGGAGAAGTAAATCCAGACTACGTTGAAGGTCTTGAACTTTATTACAAGAGAATTAGAAAAAGCGATGTTTCTCCTATCAACATTGTTCAAAATACATATTATACATATCAATCTGCATCAAAATTAACATTAAAATCAAATAGTTACTATATGCTTTCATTCTATGTTTACACAAATGGAACAAACTCATATGATGTTAATAATGGTGCTGGAAGTGTTACAACTCATAACTTTAATGTTGAAGCATCTGTTTATTTGAAAGATACAAACAATAATATTAAAGATATTGTTATTGATAAGATTTCAACAAATGGAAAATGGAAAAAATATTGCATGTTTGTTGCAACTGATGCGATCTCAGATTCATCAGTTAACCTTTTGCTTGCTATGGGAAATGAAGATAGCATTTTAGGTAGTGCAATTAACGAAATCTCAAATATTACTGAATTTTCAGGCACAGTCCTTTTTGATAACATTAAAGTTACAAAAATCAACGAAACTGATTTCAGAAAACATACTGTTGATGACAAAGACGTTGCTGACACAAACGAAAATGAAACCATTTATGTTGATGAAACCACCTATCCAAACAACACTTATGAAAACAACATTACAAACAATGTTAAGTGGTGGGATGGTTCAAGCTGGAAAGCTTGGGACAATATGTTTAACCTTGCAAACTTAACTACTGTTTTTGGTGATGGAACTAATGAAAATCCTGGCTCACTTACCTTGCCTGATGTTGATTCAGATGGATATCAAGTTTACAACAATATGTGGCAATATTATATTGGCAGAGATGTTTCTGGTCAAGGTAATGGCAAAAAGTATGATGCTTACAAAACAGCATATGAAAACAAAAATGTTGAACTCTCAATCATAAGCGAAAGCACAATTTTTGAAGACAAAAAGAAAATTTATGAAAGCACTTCAACCTCTGAAGATAGCAACAAAGAAAACGACAAAGATGACGTTAAATATGTAGAATCAACATTTGAAAAAGATAACAAAATCTTAAAAATCAAAAATAACAATAGACAATATGCTCTTGGTGTTACTTCAAACAATTTCATTATTGAACAATCAATGTATTACAAATTAACCGCTTGGATTTACGCAACAGAAAAAGAAGCAAAAACAACAATCGTTGCAAATTCTCTTTTAAAAACAAGTTCTTCTTCTGAAGTTGGAAAACTTATTCAAGCAAGTGCTGAAGTTAACGCATACTTGAAGGATTACGCAACTACCCCTTCAAATGAATATGGCTGGATTCCTATCACATTATATATTGAAGGAAACCAACTTCATGACCAAGAAGTTTCACTTGCTCTTCTTGCAAATGAAAACTCAACTGTTTACTTTGACAACATAACAATCCAAAAAACAACTAGTGCTTCATATGACACAGCAAAATCTGATTCAGATGACACAACTTACACGATGTCACTTTCAGGT
>CAKVMF010000093.1 GCA_934771675.1 uncultured Clostridia bacterium | reverse complement strand
AATTTTGAAAAGAACAAAAAGTCCAGTGTTTTGAATTCCGAAAAAATCTCTATGGTTGGATTTCTTCTTCCTGAAGACAAGTTTATGCCGGTGGCTTATGACCTTAGAGATTCGCTTGAAGAACTTAAAACGGAATATAATGCTGACGAGTTTCATTTTACAGATATCTACAACCGCAAACATGATTTTCAAGGTATCAATTCCGATGATGTTTTGTCAATGATTGCATGCTTTTCAGATATTGTGGACTATCATGATTTGAAGTTTGTTGTTCAAACTATTAATGATAAAAACTATTCAAAAATTCAAGAGTTTACTGATGAAACATTTTTAAATCAAATGAAAGAACTCGGTTTTCCAATAAACAATCAAAATAACATCTATGAAGAATATGCTCTAATGATGTGCATTGCCAGAGCTGAAAAGTATATAAAAAATTTAGATTCAAAAAACACACTTATTCAAGTTTATTGTGATGAAGGTTTACTTGAAAAAGGCAAAAAGGTAATTCTTCAAAATGCTGAAAAATTAAACTTACCACTTTACTTTGAGTCATCAAAAGACTTGCCATATTTGCAGATTGCAGATTTTGGTGCTTGGGCGCTTTCACGAACAAAAAACACACTTGACAAAGCTTCTGGAACTCAGATGAAAGAGTTTGAACAGAAAGTTATGTCACTTCTTGAGCCACTTGCAAAAAGATATGTTAATATTCAAACCATAAGTGAAAATGTTGAAAGCGGAATTGATTACGACCAGACGTATAAAAATCTCACTAATGAAAAAACGCAAAATCAACAAAAAAATATTGAAAAATAATGAAAAAATTAAAAAATAATAATAAAAACACCTAAAATCAGGTGTTTTTTTGCTTAAATAATATGGAAATGGATTGCCACGCTATGTCGTAGGACTTCGCTCTGGGTGATATCTAGTTATCATAATCATCCAAAAAGTTGTGGCGAACATTGTTTTTGTCTTTGTAGGTGATAACGGTTGATAGATTTACGTTTTCAACACTTCTAAAAATATTATCTTCAATTTGTGGGTCTTCGGTTTTTAGTTTTCTGATTAAGTCCTTAACTTTTTTGCGTTTTGATGTGATGTTTGAATTTACAAGGCAGGATTCACTTGTGCATGAGTCTGTAAACTTACAAGCGCATTGAATAAAGAACAGATCATTTGTGTCACGCCACTTTTTGATATCATCTTCACGAATAAGATACATTGGGCGAATGAGTTCCATGCCGTCAAAGTTTGTGCTGTGAAGTTTTGGCATCATTGTTTGAATTTGGGCACCATAAAGCATACCCATCAAGATTGTTTCAATAACATCGTCAAAGTGGTGACCAAGAGCAATTTTGTTGCAGCCGAGTTCTTTGGCTTTGCTGTAAAGGTAGCCCCTACGCATTCTTGCACAGATATAGCATGGAGATTTTTCAATATTGAAAACATTCTCAAAAATTTCAGTTTCAAAAATAGTTATAGGAATGCCTAAAAGCTTTGCATTGCGTTCAATAACTTCTCGATTTGCTGGGCTATAACCTGGGTCCATAACCAAAAAAACAAGTTCAAATGGAAATTTGTTATGGAGCTTTAGTTCTTGAAAAAGCTTTGCCATAAGCATACTATCTTTTCCGCCTGAAATGCAAACAGCAATTTTGTCGTTTGGTTCAACGAGTTTGTAGGTGTTGATTGCTTTTGCAAACTTGCTGAAAAGCTGTTTGTGAAAAGTTTTTCTGATTGAAAGTTCAACTTGATTTTTCACATTGTCAGTTCCAGCATCATACAGGTGAGCTTTGAGCCAAGCAACATAGCCGCCTTTTAAACTAAACGCATTGATCCCGTTTTCTCTCAAAGTTTTTGCTATATCCAAGCTAATCACGCCGCTTTTGCAATAAATGTAAATATCTTTATTTACCTTGAACTTTTTTATGCGTTCCAAAATTTCATTTTCTGGAATATTTAGCGCACCCGGAATGTGTCCATATTCAAAAGCAGAACCATCTCTTATATCAACGATAACATAATCATCTCTATTTTTTGTTTTTAACTCTTCAAAATCAATTTCAAAATTTTCCATAATTTTCCTTTTGCCGTTTTAATATATCACAAACATAAAAAAAATAAAAGTCAATTTAAAAAAATTAACACTTGCAATTGTTTGAGTTATCTTTGGTGGATGTGTTATACTTTTATCGTTAAGGGGTAATTATGGAAAATGCTATTTTAGAAAAACACAAAAAAGATAAAGTTGAAGAGATTTTGTTTTTTGTTATGTTGCTTGCAATTTTTTCATTCATTATAGGAGTTGTGTTTTATAGTGCTTTTGGACAATCAACATTTTCAGATTTTGCAGAAACACTTTCATTTTGTATTGTGAAAAATCCATACACAGGTGAGTATGGAACGCCGGCTATAATTTCAATTTATCCACCTGCAGCATATATGCCATTTTATTTATTTGCACTTATTTGTAAAACAGATATAGACAAATACTTAAATGCAGAACTCACACTTGAGCAATTGACAAAACAGCCATTATTTATTTTTAGTTTTGTGTTGTTTTTTGTTATTTGTTTGGCTGTTGTTCTTTTTGTTGCATCAAAACTTTCAAAGTTTAAGGGCAAAAAACTTGCATATTTGCTTGTTTGTATTTCTTGTACAACACCAATTTTATTTTGTTTTGTTAGAGCGAATAATATCATTTCAGTTTGTGCTCTTGTGCTTTTGTTTTTCTATCTTTATAATGGCGAAAAGAGATATCAAAGAGAACTCGCAAATGTTTGTTTGGCATTTGCTATTGGTATAAAAATTTACCCAGCACTTTTGATTTTATACTTTATCAAAGACCGCAGATTTTTAGATATGCTCAAAACTTTGGCTTACTCAATTGTAATTTTGTTTGTTCCATTCTTCTTTGTTGATGGTGGATGGCTCAAAAACATCAAAGCAATTTATGCTAACTTCAAAACATTCAGCGGTCAAGGAAGGGAATTTGCTTATGCAAATATTGGATTTGATAGTTTTGCAACAAAACTAACAGTCTTTCTTCACTTGCCAATGCTTCAACCAATCTTGAGTAAACTTTTCAGATTTGGAAGTATTATCACAACAATTGTTGCTCTTTGTCTTGCACATAATTCAAAACAAAAAATGCAACCAATTTTGATTTCTGTGTTAACATACATTTTATTTCAAGGTGTATCATATGCTTACACTCTCACAATGGTTTTTGCTCCAGCAATAATCTATCTTACAAATTTTGATGAGCTAACGAAGTTTAACAAATGGTATTATGGAATTTGCTTTTTGATAGTTGGATTTTCATTCTGGGTTGTTCAAACATTTTTCATATTTCCACAAATTGCATGTATGTGCTTGATTGTTAAGGGCTACATTGATCTGTTTAAAGAATATACGCAAAACAGAAAATTAAGACACCAACCAGTTGCGGTAAAAGTTGAGGAAGAAGAACCTTCTAATGCAGCAGGGGATGAAGCTGCTGCAATTTCTCAAAAAGATTCAAAAGAAAATGAAGCTCAAGTTTCAGTTTCAAAAACAGAAGTTAAGGCATAAGAAATTTTTGTTAAAATATCAAAAAATTAATTTTAAACGCAAAATAAAATAGCATTGGCTAAAATGGTCAATGCTTTTTATTATATTTTTTTACCACATAGTTGGAACATTTGAAACATAGTGCCAAAATCTTCCAGACTCGGTTGGTTTGGTTTCTGAGTAGTAGCACAAATAGTTTTCAATTTGGTTGTCTTCATTTGTTATGATTTTTTTTGACCAATCTTCTTTTGAACCAAGATAAAAAACAGTTTCAAAGTTAGGACAATTTAAAAATTGGTCGGCATAGATAACTTGCATTGATTTTCCCAAAACAATACTCTTCAAATTTTTGCAACCAGCAAAAGTTTTATCAAAAAGTCTAAACAAGAAAGGAGAAAATGTTACTGATTCAAGGGCCGTGCATTCATGAAATGCATTTGAACCAATGGTTGTTACGGAAGTTGGCATATCCAATGTTTTTAATGATTCACAGTATTCAAATGCGTTGTCATCAATTGAATGGAAACCATCTTCAATATTAACGGTTTTGAGGGAACTGCAAAGCATGAAAGATTTTTTTCCAATGCCATCAATTGAAGAAGGTATGTTTAATTCAGTTATGTCGGCTTTTGCAAATGCAAAGTCATTAACTTGGACTGCTTCACTAGGAAGTGTGAGTTTTGTTATATGTTCACCATTAACATAAAATGAACCGGCAAGGTAAATTGGATTTGAATAAAGGTTCATAAACAAGCATTCACACCAAGCGTCTAGCGACTTTATATTGACTTTTTTTAATGCGTAAC
>CAKVMF010000092.1 GCA_934771675.1 uncultured Clostridia bacterium | reverse complement strand
GAGTAACCGACACCGATATGGTTGCAAACCTCCCTGAACAAGTTCGTGAAGGCATCAAAAAAACTATTCCACTTGGCAGAATTGGCAAACCAGAAGATGTTGCAAACGCATTTGTTTATCTTGCTAGCGACAAAGCATCTTACGTTACAGGCGAAATCCTTTCAGTTGATGGCTGTGCAAGAACATAGTAAAAGCTTATTTGATAATAAATTTGATAACAAAAACACAAACACTTGTTTGTGTTTTTTTATTACATCTCCACCATTTTGTTGCTTTTCGTTTTCAAAAACACAACGTCCCTGCTAAAATATATTAAAAATTTTTAACTACTAAAAAACAAATGCAAATTTAATCTCCATATGTTATAATTTGTTCGACAACAACTTTAGGAGCGACAATGAAACTTTCCTTTAACGAAAAATTAAAGCCAACAGATGCTGTTTATTTAATTTTGTTTGCATTTGCAGGTACTTTGATTCTATTTTCATTTTCTTACGCAAAATTTGATTATTTGACGACCCAAACATTGGAATATTTTGGGCTGATAGCTATTCCACTATTTGTTTTGCAAATACTTGGGACTATTCAAATTGCCAAAAACAATGAAAAATACAAACTTAAACTTGCTGTGTTTTACACTTTGATTTTAGTTATATTTGTTGTAACCGCAGTTTTTGCAAACTTTGAGTCCGCAGATTATAGCTACTACTTAAAAAACTGGTTCAATACTTACCATGAAATGAGTTTTAAAGATGCACTTTATCATATCACAGATGTCAGCAACTACACTCAAGCATACAACTATCTTCTTATAATCTTTGCAAAACTAAATTTCAATCCGCTTTATTCAATAAAATACTTTTCATTTTTATTTTCAATTGTTCTTGCCGTTTCAATGGAACTTTTGCTCACCAAACTAAATAACAAAAAATTCAACCTTTTCCATTTACCAATATTTATACTCATTCCAAGCATATGTAGTGAATTTGCATGGTGGGGACAATGTGATGCAATCTACACAAGTTTTTGTTTATTCGCCTTTTATTTTGCACTTTCAAAAAAATCAAAACTTTCATTTATGTTTATTGGACTTGCATTTGCATCAAAACTCCAATTTTTGTTTATTGTTCCAATCTTGTTTGTTATGCTGATTATCAAAGATGATAGCGGCAACCGTTACCTTAAATGGAAAGATATTTGGATTGCCCCAGCAATGTATTTGATTAATATTATTCCTGTGTTTGTTGGAAGATCACTCTCAGACACTCTGCTTGTTTATATCAATCAAACGGGATACTACCAACTTCTTTCACTTGGATGCGCAAATGTTTGTGAAATTTTTGCCTATTTCAACATAACCCCTGGCACGCTTTACACAATTTTGCTTGTTTTTCAAATCACATTTTCAATCACTTTCGTTTTAATATCTGTAATCTTTATTTTAAAGTATTCAAAATCGCACACTCTTTCAGCTTACGACCTAACATTTTTTGCTACTCTCATTTCATTTATGATGGTGTTTTTTATGCCAAAAATGCTCAATAGATTTTATTTCATCACAGTTAGTCTTGCCGTTGTAATGCTTTTTGCAAAACCAACAAAACAGAACTTTAAAATTGCATTATCTTTTGAACTCAGCCTTTATTGTATGATGTTTTACGCCTTCAAGTTCGCTGACATTAGAGTTATTACAATTTCACTAATTTCCACCCCACTAGCTATAATTTTAAACATTATTGGCTTTGTTTTGATGCTCCAAATTTTCAAAAAAAATTATTATATGAATTTGAAAAATCAACCACCACAAGCAACCGCATAAATCTTATTTTAAAGCCCAACAAAAAAGAAGTCCTACAAATTGTAGAACTTCTTTTTATTTGAAATAAATTTTGCTTATTTTTCAACTTCGGTGTATGTTCCACCAAAATCTTTGTAATATTTCATTGTGCTGGTTGAAGCATTGTAAATTGCAATATCATACTTTTCATTTGAAAGGAATTTAAGAACAAAAATATTTGTTCCTTTTGCAATATCACCATAAAGTGCTTCATCATCTGAATTTGGCTTGTAGCAATAAAATTCAAACTTTTCTTTGTATGCACTTGTCATTTCGTCATATCTATCACCAACTAGTGCACAGCATTGATCAGCTGGAACTGAAAGATATGTTGATGAGTCATAACCAAAAACCAAAGTTTCTGGATTGAACAACAAAATAAGTTCTGCTGCAACTGATGAATCAACATCAATCAAATCCAATTTTTCAAGAAGAGTTCTCTTGCTTGAATCAAGATCAGTTGGAGTTGCTGGATGACCTTTGTAATAATAAACATATTGATCACCATAGTAGTTTTTCATGATTTTTACATAGGTTTCAAAATCATCTTCAGATTCGGTTCTTGTTCCTAGGAATACCATTGCTTTTTTGCTTTCAGTTTTTGCTTTTTCGAAGTATGTGTCACTAAAGTTGTAGAGCTTTTTGAGTTTATTTATTCCATCTTCTGTTGTTGGAAGAAGCGAATTTATGCTAAGAGTTTCCAATTTTCCAGCACCCTTCAAATCACTTAGTTTTTGTTGCATGTTGTTTGCCATTGTTCCTGAATATCTAGTAATCCACCAAGTAACATTTGTTTCTTCTTGAACCATTGTATAAGCATATCCAAAGAAAGCTTCATCATCAAGACAATATGTGTAATTGTTGCCAAGATCATTAATATAACCATGGTCTTTAACTTCTTGTTTTAACTTGCTGTAATTGTCACGCATTTCTTTTTCAACCGCTGAAATATCAGTTGCATTTTCAAAGTGAGCATTAAATTTAGAATATGTTCCAGTTCCGTCAGTGATAAGCACTGCGTCATAACTTGAAGCTGGCAAATCATTACCAACTGTTGCATCAATCAAACCATTTGCAACAATATCATTATAATAAAAATGGAATTTTGCTTCTGGATTGATTTCATACAATTCTTTTACCCACAAAGCTGTTTTGTGATAAATCACTTTCAAACTTGTAAACTCTTCAACTCTGTCAGCTTCAGCAACAGGCATAACGTAAACATTTTCAGGCATTGCTGAATAGTTCCAAGAAGCTCCCCTTGTAAACCAAACAAATGTTGGAATTGTGTAGTTTCTTGTTACAGTGTCAAGTTGCAAAGTGAAGTATGTGATTGGCATTGTTGCATAAAGTGGCGCAATAACATATTCATCTGTTGAAAGTTCTGCAACTTTAGATTTTGTTTCAGATCTGATTCCATTTCTGATTGGAGTTGCTTCAATTGTGTATCTTCCATATGAAACAGGAATTTCAATTTTTTTGTTTGCCAAAATTAAAGCATTTTTAATGGTTGTTACAAACATTTCATCACCATCATGCTTAACCTTAATTTCAAGTGCTTCGATACTCTTGTCGGCAGTCCAACTAACAAGTGCTTTTTGCTCTTTGTCAACTTGGGTTACTTCAAGTGTAATATTTGTTTTTGCATCTGCTTTTATTGCATTGCCCTTGATAACAAAAAATGATATCATTACAGCCAAAAGCATAACCAAACAAATTCCACCAATCAAACATAACATAAACTTTTTTGAGTTAAAAATTGATTTTTGGCAGCTATGTGCTTTCTTCACACTTGTAGGTTCTTTTTTAGGACTCTCTATGGTTTTCTTTTCAAGTCCTTTTGTTGTGTCTTTTTGTTTTTTATCTTCCACGACAAAACCTTCCTTTTACATTTTTTAAACTAACCAAATTATAGTAAATCAAAAAAACACCTGTCAAACAAATAACACCCATTTTGGCTTTTATAAGCAACAATACTCATAGCTTATATAAATTATTTTGCATTGACAAAAGCTGAAAGTGTTGTATAATCAAAAGTGTAAAAAAGGAGATTTTTATGAAAATTTTATCAAACTATTCACAAGAACAAATTAAGGAGCTTCAAGACTTTGCAAAACTTAACGATTATGCAAACTATGCATATTTTGACCTTCTTGAAGTTGACAACTATAGCGCAAGACTTGGAAAAGTTAACGAAACAAAAAATCCAGAAGAAGCATATCAAGTTACAATTGCTTTGATCAATTCACTTGGAATGGCTATCAATGACTTAAATGTTGCATCAAATGCAGCCATGGAAGCAGGAAGAGAAAGCCTTTCAAAAACCTACAAAAAAATTTCACAAGATTGCCAAAACAAATGGAGAATTTTCTACGGAAAATCATGGAGCGATGAAAACGAAAAAGATTCTGGAAACATGGAAATGTAACAAAATACTTTTGTTTGTGTTTATAAATTGTGGTATACTTTTGACAAAGGATATACATCAATGAAAAAAGAATTGAAAGAAGTTTTAGAAAGAGTAAAAGCAAAAGTTAACCTTTTGTTTAAAAATGAAAATACCGGACACGACATCAGCCACCTCACTCGCGTGCTTGACAAC
>CAKVMF010000091.1 GCA_934771675.1 uncultured Clostridia bacterium | reverse complement strand
TTTTAATTAAAATAGTTCTCCATAAATCGTTCATAAAAACCCTCAACAGGATCATCATGGACTCTTTTCATTTCTTCAATAACAACATTTCTTTCTTTGTTTATATCATCATCACGAAACTCGGCATTTATGAGCATATCAGCATAAATTTCGAAGCACTTTTCAAAATTTTCAGCAAGGCATTTAAAATTAAATCTAGTCAAAGTTCTAGATGTGCAAGCATTAAAATCCGCGCCAAGCATGGTGAGCTCATCAGAAAGCTGTTCAGCCGTTCTCTTTTTTGTTCCTTTAAAAACCAAATGCTCAATAAAGTGTGAATAACCAAATTCCTTTTCGCTTTCATTTTGAGAGCCAACATTAAACAAAATGTTAAGTCCAATAACATTTTTGTCGTTTTTTTCTAAAACTAATCTTAAACCATTTTTATAGGTCTTTATTTTTGTATTCATAATTTTCACCTTTGCTTTCTATATTCTATGCAAAAACACATTTCCAATTTTAATTAAAACAAAAAATAAAATCAAGCAATAAGCCTGATTTTATAAAAGCATTAATTTTAAGATTTTTCATTAACTTTTTGATTTTCCATTCCACGCTCTGCTAAAAATCTATTTATGATTGCCTTTTGATGAAGCAAAGTTGTTTTGTCTTCAATATTAGTCACTTGAGTGTTGTCAATATTTTTTTGAGCTTGATTGTAAAACCTCGATACCAGCAAATTATCATCAAGATATTCTTCTGGCATTTTTAAAATATTCATAGGATCTTTATCAATCTCTTCTGCAAATTCACTAATTTCTGAAAGATGCACACCATTTTTTGTTATTGCATCAGTTCTTCCATTATTTTTAACAACTCCATATCCGCATGAAAAATAATTTGTATCATCAAATGTTTCTTCCAAAACTTTTAAATCACTTTCCCTTAAATAGGTCATGCGGTCTTTTGTTAAGCCAACTGAAGCCATACCTTCATAAAATTGCGAAACTCTCTTAAATCTCTTTTTTGTAATCAAATTTTCATTTTCATCAACAATAAAATAATTGCCTGTGTTTCCACTTGGACTATCAACATAAACAGCCATAAGCTTATCACTCATTGCAGATGCTGCCCCATATAGATTTTTGAAAGTTGAACCATCCCTTTTTAACACCGTCCAAATAAAACCATTCTCATCTTCACCAACAATAACTGGAGCCATGTTCCCACGAAAATCTGCGGATGAAAGGCCATAGTCTCCACCAATCTTTTTGCCAGTTTCTGCATCAAAATAGTGTGTTATATTTTGTTTGTCAAAAGTTCGAAGAACTCCAGATCGTTCAGGGTAAACATATTGTTCATTTTCACACAACTTGTTTCCATCAAAATCATAACATGTTGATGAAAAACCTTTTCCTTTAACAAATGGTTCTATAACCTTTTTGCCTGAATATGAAAATACCAAATTGTCAAAACCTTTGCTCACGATTTCTGCATTGCGGTCAACAACATAAAATTTTCCGTTTAAGTAAACTGTGGCATAATCACTATCAAAAAATTCATAAGCACAATCAAATTTGTTTTTGCTAATTTCAAATTTTTCATTCACATAGGCATATTTGCCATCATCAAGTTGAACAACTCCAAGTCCGTTTGAAAATGGAAAAATTTGTTTCACTCCATCAAGGTTAATTAGTTCGCCTTGTCTTGAAATATAATTTCTTTTGTCATCAATTCCAGTGATAACACCAAATTCTCCTGCATCAAACTCAACTTTTTTGTAACCATATGCAATAGTTTTTAAATCTTGATTCATCAAAAATCTGTTTCCATCCATAGTGATTTCAAACAACTTTTCAGCCTTGTCAACTTCAAGATCAACCTTTTCAACTTTTTCATCAAAAACTCGTCCCAAACAATCCATCAAATAATAATCATAATGTTGGTAGTATGGATTGTTAGGAATGCTTTTTTGCTCATCCAAAACTGACACCAAAAACATATTGCATTTGGCTGAACTAATTTTATCAAATTTTAAATTATAAAAATATTTCATAATTTTGTTCCCTTATTAACGCAATTATACCACAAAAATTTCATAAGGTCAATGGTTATGATAATATATCAACAAATAAAAACTCGAGAGAAATTTTCTCTCGAGCAAAATACAAAAATACTACTCTTCTTTCATATTCATAACGTAGTAACTGCCTTCATGTTGTGTTGCAGGAAATCTTGTTCCTTTTTCAAGATAAAGGTCACCACCATTATGTCCTTGTTCATCGAATGCTGTGTAGTTACATGACATTGGCACGTTTTCACCAGGTCTATATTTTTTCATATTTTATCCTCCTAACAATAGTTTGTGAAGACACAAAAATAATATACACCAATATAATCATTTTACAAAAATCGCATTTTTATCATTTTTTTGATGAAATTTATATAAAACTTAGCCATTTATAAAAAATTATTGCAATTTTTATTCTATCTATCAAAAAACTTTTCAAGAGCAAAATGGCCATCTTCGTAAACCAATTCACCATTTTTATGTTTGTAACCAAGTTTGTTATAGAATGGTAAACCAACCATGCTTGCAGGAATTTCTATACGTTTTGCTCCCTTTCCAAACACTTCATCATTTTCCAAAGTTTCAACAATTTTTCTTCCAATGCCTTGTTTTTGAAAGTCTGGATCAACAAAAATATTAAACAAACTGCTTTCTGTTTCACTTCCCCAGTATGCTCCAATAGCACCACATCCAACAATTTTTTCATCAATTTTTGCAACATAAAATCTTGTCCATTTCATACGTTCAAGCACACCCTGTTCATTCAAACTTGAAACAACATATTCAATTGAACACTCTGGGTAAAACGCTGGGAATGAAAACCTTGTTGATCTTTCAATAACACTTGCTATGCTCTTTGCATCACTTTCTTTTGCAAGTTCTATAATCATAACTACACCTTAATTTTTTAATCTAATCTTTCCAAATAATATCATTAACAAATTCTGTTAGAGCCATAACAAATGCATCTGTGCTAAGGTTTATTCTTGTTATAACTCCATGTGTTAATAGTCCAACACCACCTGTTCCGCTGTGCAAATTTGTTTCATCAAAGAGTCTGTCCATAAGATCACCAAGATTGTTTTGTTTAATCTCGTCAACATATTTTTTGGGAACTGGAAAGCTTGCACTTGTTCCATAACTCATGTAGCCTTCCTTGTTTTTGATAACCGCAATGTTAGTTATCATCCACTCACCAAGACTATTTGTTAATCCTGATTCAACAGACATAAAAAACTCTGCATCAATATTATTTTCTTTTGCATAGCGAATAAGAGCATCAACTCTATTTTCTGCACCTTCAAAAATTTCTTCATTGACAGGTTGTTCACTCACACCCGAGTCAACTTTAACTCCTTCAACTTCAGCATTTTCAAAATAATTTTTGATAGCATTTTTTGCAGCTTCGACTTTTCCTGGATTTTTTGATCCCACTAAAACTTTCATAAATTTTCTCCTTTTTGTTTTTCGGCTGCTTTGGAAATAAAAAAACTCCTTACAAAAACAATATTAGCAGCCAATACTATTGTTTGTTAATATTGCCATTCATAAGAAGATTATAAAATATTCCCTTAATATGCAAATCCGGAATGGTCGAATGGGATTGCACTTTCAATTATACATTTATTTTTATTTATGTCAACCTTAACTAACAAAAAATGATTTAGCGATTTACTAAACCATTTCATTTTCATTATTATTGTTAAAATCAAAAATTTTGTAGCCATCCATTCTTGTTACAATTTCACTAGCAACTTCAACCATTGCATTTTTTGAATCATTTGCAAAAACTTTTTCCGGATGTTTTTTCAGTTCATCATTTGCAGGATATGAAACAATATATTGTTGAGTCAACGCCATGTTTGTTTTTTTGTCTAAAGTTAATGTTTCAACCGCATAACTAACATTATCGCCTTCAACGGTAGGTCTTGATACACTCAAAACTATACTATTGTCTTTATCTGCTACCGGCACGTTTGAAAGGTCTGTTTTCATATGAAGTGTAGATTTTTGCAAAACTTCATAAATAGATTTCAAAAAGAATTCCATCTTTTTTGAACCCTTAACATCTTTTACATTTACACCACTAACATCAATATCTATTAAGCCTAAACATTCTTTTAGATATGCGTTATCAAAATCTGAAATCTTATAAACAACCTCAGTTCTATCAAAAGTTTTTCCATCCATTGAAACAGCACGTCCTTGGAGAGTAAGAAAGTTCGTATTTTTTGAATCAATAGGAATAGATTCAATTTTCAATGACTTCATTTCAAAGGAATTATAATCATTGCAATCTGCAACAATTTTATTGCTTATTTGAGTTAAATAATCATTCTTAACATTTTCTGTTGCAACCGCATCACCAACAAAATACGCACCAGTTGAA
>CAKVMF010000090.1 GCA_934771675.1 uncultured Clostridia bacterium | reverse complement strand
AAATTAAGGTTAATATTATTAGGGAAACCAGAGCTTCTGACATCGCTTCGTAAGTCAAAAATGGGGCAATTAAGTGCGTCATACAAAAAAATCTCACACAGTCATGTATTTCTTTATACACTCCTGCGTGAGATTTTTTTTATTCCTTCTTTCTTGTCCCATTTTTGACTTACGAATATTTCTTTGGATTAGTGAGTATTTCTCACACAGTCATGTATTTCTTTATACACTCCTGCGTAAAATTTTTTTATTCTTTGACTAGCACATAATTTTTAACCTGAAAGGTAAGGAATATTTTTTAATCTTTTGTAAGCAATATGATATTAAGTAGGGCAATAAAATTAGCATGTCATTGCGAGAAACGAAGTGACGTGGCAATCTATTCCTTATAAAAAGTGGAATAGACTTTTACGGAAAATCTTTGCGGGTTTTCTTCAGAGTTGCCTTGTCGTTTTTGGCGAATGCGTGTAAATAATTAAAAAATTTTGTGCTATTTTGATGAAAATTGAAATATATTATAATATGTTAAAATTATTTGATTTACACAATGATTACTTTTTGAAATTCAATTCAGCAAAAAAAATAGACAAATATATAACAAAAGATTCAAAACCTGCAGATTCTATTGTATCTGCAATTTGGACAAGTGAACTCAACGTTGAAGAATCTATGAGTGAAATTGAACGAGCTAGGGACTATTTGAATAAGTTTCCTAATGTGTTTTTAGGGGTTGAAGATTTACACTTTTTAAGCACTGAAAATATTGATAAATTTCTTTCATTTAAGCCGTTATATGCTGGGTTAACTTGGAATACTTGTAATTGCTTGGCTGGTGGGGCACATGAAAGTGGCAGAATAACAAATTTTGGGAAAACTACAATTAAATTATTGGAAAAGAACAATATTCATGTCGATTCGGCGCATTTAAATGAGCAAAGTTTTATGGATTTATCAAAGATTAGTGAAAAACCATTATTATGTTCGCACACTGCATTTTATGGGGTTAATGAAAACAAACGTAACCTAAAAGACTATCAGCTTAAAATGATTGTGGATTCCGGTGGCCTTGTGGGCTTGTGCTTGGTTTCTGAATTTTTATGCGGTTCAAACAATTCAACTATTGATGATGTTGTGAAACATATTGATTACTTTGCGTGCAAGTTTGGCATTAACAATCTTGCGATTGGAACAGATTTTTATGGCACAAAACACTTGCCAAAAGGTGTAAAGACTTACAAAGCATTATGTGAAAAAATAAGTGGCAAACTCAAAGACCTTGGTTACACTGAAAAAGGTATAAATAAAATTTTTTACGAGAATGCAGAAAATTATTTTTTTTAATATGCTTGACAAATTTTCCAAAAAGTGTTTTTAATAGTTGTATATTTATTTGGAGAGTGCTATGCGAAAACAAAATAAAGATGCAAAGAACAACATAAGAGAAAGTGCAAGAGATTTGTTTTTTCAAATGCCATATTCTAGTGCTTCAATGCGTGATGTTGCAGAAAAGTGCGGAATGACTGTTGGAAACATTTATAGATACTATGAAAATAAAGAAGTCCTTTTTGATGATATTGTTGGAAAGTGTTATGAAAAGGTTATTAGACTTATCAAACTTAACGAGTTTGTTCAAAAATTTTTGAAAAACAAGATTGGTTTGAATGAAAAGAATGTTTACAAAAACACAAAATTTAAAAATCATATTCTAGAAATAATAACAAAACTATTTTCGGAAAATTCAACAGAACTTTACATTTTGCTTAACAACAGTGCAGGAAGTAAATACGAACAAACAAGAGATCAACTTACAAATTTAATAAAAGAAACCATGTTGAAAATGGTTCTTGGGCTTAATGAAGATAAAACCGAAATTTATGCATTTATGGTTATGTCAACAATTCTTTTTATTATGGAACGAAACAAATCAAATCCAAAAAAAATGCAGGAAGAAATAACATCTTTCTTTGAAAAGTTTTTTTCTAGTTTTTAGTATTGTTTTTGTTTTATAACTGTTGTTTTATTAGAATTCTAAACAGAGATATGTTTTTATAACTATCTCTTTTTTTATTTGAATATTTCGAAAAAAAATCGCATATTTTTTAATATAATGAATAAACAAAGTTGACTTTTTGTTCATTTTTAATTATAATATGTTTGTATGAAAAATAAAGTGGTAAAAAGTATCTTAAAATTTGTTTCAATGTTTGTGCTGTTTATTGTAATTGCAAACTTTTTTACTGGTTGTTCACTTGGAAAGAGTGACAATTCTTTTTCTGTTTCAGGTGTTATTGTTGATGATGAAACAAGTGCACCAGTTGAAAATGTTTTAATTTCAAGTGAAAAAGGTGAATTTTACACAGATGCCGAAGGAAAGTATACAATTGATGGTATAGACAGTATAATCATTGTTGTTCCAAGCAAAGAAGGTTATCACTTTGAAACTCAAAGTAAAAAAATAACCAAAAAGGGTGATGATGCAAACTTTGTTGCTTCAAAAGAATACACACTCAATGGTTTTGTTAAAAATAATGATGTTCCTGTTCCAAATGCTTCAATAAAAATTTCTTCGCTTGCTGGTGAGTTTGAAACAACTTCAAATGAAGAAGGTCGATTTGTTGCTCAAGGAGTTGCAGGTGAAGCTACTATCAAATGTTCGCTTAATGGTGAAGAATTTTTTAGAACAACCGCTTCAATTCTAAATCCAAATGTAACAATAACATCACTTACAAATTGCAAATTTAAGTTTGTTTTTGATGATAATAATCTTGACCCTTCAAAAGTTACTATAAGAAAAATTTTTGGAACAGAAAGTGAATCATTTTCAGATGGTGGGCTTATAAATTTTCCAAATGTTGAATTTAGTGATGTTAAATGCAGGACTGTATTTGAAATTTCATCTAAATTTTATGATATAGATAAAAAGAGAATTGAAATAACTAAGCTTAATCAAGAAACAACTATTGTTGCGCACAAATTTTACAATTTGAATGGATATGTGAAAAGTGGGGATGAACCGCTTGTTGGAGCAAGTCTTTATATTTCAAATTCCAAAGTTGCAACTAGTGATAATCATGGTTGGTTTGAAATTGGTGGTTTAACACAAAACAAAACTCTTGATGTTGTTTATCAAAATTTTGAGTTTGATTCAAAAAATGTTAATTACAATTCAAGCATTGTAAACTTCAACGGAACAAAAAATGTTGTTGCAGTTTTCAATTTTGACCACTATGTTAATAATGATATTTCATTTTCACATGAGAGTGCAAAACTAGTTGAAGGCTCTTACAACAAATACAAACTTTCAAAAGTTGAACTTGGTGAAAATATTATGCTTGGTTCAGAAACATATAGTTTTGGAACTCCAACATTTGAAATTTCTTCAGCTGATCAATACTTAATTTCAAGCAATGCATATTATGATGCAACTGTCAACATTTCAGGTGATTTTGCATATCAGTATGTTCTTGATGGAAATGTGGTTTCGCCGATATCGCTTCAAAACTTAAGTGGCGCGCATGAAATTTCAGCTCAATTTGAAAATTATGTTTTTGAAACAAAGTCTGTTGATTATGTTTTAAACGATATAACGCTAGGCTACAAAATTCCATACAATGCAAAATTCAAAATCATGTCTGGTGAAATTTCTTTAATTAATGAGGCACAAGTTAAACTTGATGGCAATTTGATATCTGTTCAAGAAAATCTCGATGAACAAGATAGCAGTGTGTTATGTTTTAATAACATTGTTGGTGAAAAAGATATTGAAGTTGTCGTTGATGGCTACAATCGACTTTTAAAAACAATTGATGAAAGTTTTGCTGAAAACTTGAATGTGTTAAATTTAACATACAGCGTTTCAGGAATTGCAAAAACTGGAAATGTTCCGATTTTGGATGCTACTGTTTCTGCTGGTGATAATGTAGTTTACACAAATGATAGTGGTGTGTATGAAATTAAAAATTTGAGTGGTTTAAATAAAATAACAATTTCAAAAGCATTCTATTCATTTGAAAATCAATCACTTGATGTTTCAAAAGAAACATTAAATTTGAATTTCAGTGCAACATATACAATTTCTGGCGAAGTAGCAGCAGATGAGGGTGTAACAGACCTTTCAACTTGCAGGGTTACATTGTCTTGGTATAATGAGGAGACTGCATCGTTTGAAAACCAAGTTGCTTATATTGAAAACGGTAGATATAGTTTTAGCAACTTATCGGGAAAATACAGTCTTTGCATCTATGATAAAAACAATGAGCTTCCATTAAATCCAAAGAGTTGGGCGGTAACCGGCGGAAGTGATGCTTATGACTTCAATTTCAAAGGTTTTTCTGTTAATGGCAAAGTAATGTCTGGCGGAATCCCAGTTTCAGGAGCAAAAGTTGTTGCTGGTGAAGATAATGCTCCAGTTTATACAAATGAAAAAGGTGAGTATACATTTGAACTTATTGTTGACCCTTGCACAATTGTTGTTTCAAAAGACGGTTATGATTTTG